>CALRWX020000126.1:0-9213 GCA_943371975.1 Pseudanabaena sp. UWO311
TTTGATTTTGCCTACGGCAAAATCAAAACCGCTATATTTATTTTTTTAGCTAACAAGAGAGATGCGGCGCGAAGCAACGCCTCTCTCTTATTGTATGTACAAATTGTGTTAACATAATTCCATGTTTGAATGGGATCAAGAAAAAGCAAAGCTCAATCAAGTTAAACACTCTGTGGGCTTTGAGTTTGCATCCAGAGTCTTTGATGATACCCAGCGTATTACAGTGCTGGATCATCGTCAGGATTATGGAGAGAATCGCTATATCACTTTGGCGAAAATTGATAATCGTGTATATGTAGTTACCTTTACGCTCCGTTCATCCAAGATTCGGCTCATTTCTGCGCGAAAAGCAAATACAAGAGAGGTTAATCGCTATGAAAATCGTTGAATATATTGCTGATCCTGTTCATAAGCCTCAACTTAGCAAGGATGAGGAATCTCGTCTTGCGAATTTATCGGATGAAGATATCGATTATTCGGACATAGAGGAATTGGATGATTCTTTTTGGGCAAAGGCAGAGATAGTCTCACCTGATTTGACTACACCTGTGACTTTGAGAATAAAAGAATCGGTTTTGCATTTTTTTCAAAAGGATGGAAAGAAAGGATATCAGTCTCGCATGAATGCGGTATTGGAGAGCTATGTAAAGTTTCACCACAAAGATTAAAATCTATTGATGTGTAGCTTTGCCGCGCCTCAATATTGTAATTATGTATAACCCAATTTTTGTTGATGCGCTCAAGGGATTGGCTCTGGCTCTGCCCGATCGCCTATTACCTGAATTAATCAAAATCATGGCGATTATTCCTGAGTCTCAATGTGATGCTCAGCCTGACTATTGGAAATATTTGCTTTCGCAAAAGGTGACATCGCAGGAATTACGCGATCGCGTTTATAAATTCATAGAGCTTTGGCAAGAGTTCCATCCTGAAGTTAGTTCGGAGTCGCTGCATTTGGCTTTGCTGGCGGCGATGGAGTTGGGGCGCGAGTTGCAAAAGAACTATGAGGTGCAGCCGATCTGGACGATGCCCAATCAATCGGGGGAATGGAACCGTCAAACGGAACCGACGATCTTAGAATTAATCCATCAAACCCGTGAGGAGATATTGCTGATTAGCTTTGCGGTTTATGATATTCCTGAAATTGTGGCTGCAATACGGACGGCTCTGGCTCGGCGGGTGGTGATTACGATGATTGTGGAAATGCCTGAGCGCTCTGAGAAAATTCCCTTTGGCATTTTGCAGACTTTTCCTGCTGAGATGATTGAGCAGTTACAGATTTATTATTGGGCGATTGGTAGAAGACCTGTGAACTCGAAGGGGAAGTATGGTTCTTTGCATATTAAGGGTGTGATTAGCGATCGCCATCGTGTTCTCATCAGTAGCGCTAATCTGACGCAATATGTGCTGAGTCTCAATTTGGAGCTAGGTTTATTAACGGATCAGGCGAAGTTAGCCAAGCAGATTCATCATACGTTTGATGTTCTAATTCGCGATCGCGTCCTGATTCCTTTCCGTTAGTTTTGATTTGTTGCGATATGATTGGTTTAATGTTGCATGGAGCAGGCAAAATGACACAGGCAATTATTCGTGAATCGAGCAAACAAAATGCTCAAATTTCTAATAACTCTCTCTATGATGTGGATTTTTTGCTGTGGACTGAGGCGATGGTGGCGCGGCTACGGGCTGGCGATTTTGCGAATCTGGATCTGGAAAACTTGATAGAGGAGATTGAAGGTTTGGGTAAGTCTGACAAAAAGGAGTTATTAAATCGTTTGACAACTTTAATTGAACATTTGCTGAAACGGGTTTATGTAAATATGCCTGAATGCTTTAATGGCTGGGAGCGCACGATTAGGGAGCAACGCAAACAGATTAAACGGGAGTTAAAGTTTTCGCCTAGTTTAGTTAGGTTTTGGGATGAGTTTTTTGATGAGGCTTTGGTGGATGCTCTGGATGAGGTAAGGAGTGAGGAGGGTTACAAGTCTATTAATTTTCCTGATACATGGCAGTTTAGCCAAGATATTCAAGCGGTTTTGACAGTAGATTTTTGGGGGTAAAGCGATGATTGCTAATCTTAAAAATGATTTCTTAACGCCTGAAGAGTATTTGGTATGGGAAGCGAAGCAGGAGTTTCGCCATGAATATATTGATGGTGAAGTGTATGCGATGGCTGGTGGTACGATCGCTCACAATGATATCGCTTTAAATGCTTACAATGCACTGCGATCGCATTTAAAAGCGATGGGATGTCGCATAAATGTCGCTGATGTTAAGGTGCAAGACAGGAATGCAAAAAAATATTTCTATCCTGATGTGGTGGTGAGTTGTAATGAGAGCGATCGCGGATCGCGTGATGTAATTTCTTTCCCTAAGTTAATTATCGAGGTTCTATCTCCCAGTACGGAGGGTTTTGATCGGGGAGATAAGTTTAAATATTATCGACGTTTTCCGAGTTTATTGGAGTATGTGTTGATTGATGCGGATAAAATTAGCATTGATGTATATCGGCGGGGAGATGCGGGTAAGTGGGAATTGACGAGCTATCCAGAGGACTTGCTGGAGTCTGATAATCCTGACTTGTTTGAGTTAACGAGTATTGATTTTCAATGTTCTTTGGCGTTGATTTATGAAGATGTGGAGTTGTCGGCAGTAGCAGAAAATATTTTTTAGGAGTAAAATGTTTGCTATGGCTTACTCAGGATTAATGTTATGAATGAATTGCTATCGGTTACGTTTGATGGTGCGGTATTGATGCCTGACCAGCCACTTCAGCTAGTTCCAAACAAAAAATATTTCATTATGATTGTCCCTGAAGAGGTTGCGCCTGTGGGTAATGCTTGGGATGTATTGGCGAGTTTGGCGGGTACGGTGGAAGCGCCTGAAGATTGGTCGTCAGAGCATGATCATTATCTATATGGCACTCCTAAGCATCAGGTTGAGGATGAGGTATGACCGATCGCCTATTGTTAGATACTTCGTTTATTCAGGCTTTACTAAATTCTAAAGATCGCTATCATCAAAGGGCAAAGGAATTGTTGCCATTGGTGTATGGCGCGAGGGAAGTATGGGTAACTGAGGCGGTGCTGGTTGAGGTTGGTAATGCTTTTAGTGTGATGAATCGTCAGGCGGCTTTTCAGTTTATTCAACAGTGTTATCGAACGCCTAATATTCAGGTGGTGACTGTTGATAGGGGGCTATTAGAGAAGTCGTTGGAACTGTATAGAGCTAGACCAGATAAGGGTTGGGGTTTGACAGATTGTATTTCTTTTGTAGTGATGGCTGAATATAATCTGATGGCTGCGGCAACGGCTGATATTCATTTTGTGCAGGCAGGATATCGGGCTTTGCTAATCTCCAAATAGAAGACTGGACGCAATAAATAGTATTCATGAGTTCTGCCAACCCCTTTCTATGATGATTTCTCGTTTTACTTGTTGTATGAGGTCGATAATTTTTTGTTTGCTGTCATAGCCGTTAGTTATGGCTTGTTGACGCATTGTTTCTAACTCATTTGGTGCTTCGGTGGTGAAGATGAAGACTTCGACTTGTTGTTGATTGAGGCTTGGCGAAACTTTGATGGTGATTTCGCCGTTGTTAACTTGGCTCTTGGTTTGCAGGATTTTCATGGGTTCATAGGCTAGCAAGTTGTAAATCAGCGATAACTGGGAGTTTAAAAATATTGGTGGTTTGTAGACGTTTGGAGAAGAAAAGAATAGCTAGGTTTTCAATCGTGCCAGTTGTGGGATTCATTCGCGCTACTACTTCATCACCGATTTCTTCTGATTCTTGATCGGCGTAGGGTGGACAACGATCTATATAAAGAATATCGCCAATTTTGTCGTAGCGGATGGTTAGGTTTTGAGCGATCATGAGATGTCTCCTGCTAGTTTACGCGCTGTGTAGGCTGTAATGATCCAATGCCGATCAGTTTCAAGGTCAGATACAGTTATGACTATTAGGTAACGCCCTGTACGAATTGTATCAAACCACTTAGAAAATAGTAATGCTTGGCTATCGTGTTTGCTGGGGCGAACGCGATCAGGATTTGCGAGGGTTTCTGATAGTTGCTCAAGGTAGTCTGGTAAGGTGTTGGGATGATTTTGAATAATGTGTTCTTCTCTTTCATCACTCAGTTCTACTTGAGATGATAGGTATGGACAATCAAAAAAATGAGTCATTTATAATTTTTAAAGAAGTTCACACTATGAATATATGCAACGTTAATATTCTTACATATCCCTAAACGTCTAACACAGTCTGCCTCTTATCTACCACTTTTTCCTTTTTCTTTTTTCCTTTTGACTTGTCATGCAGTCCTGCTTTGACTTCTTCGGCATACCTTTGATGATTGAGGGCAAGGAGGCGATCGAGGATGTCGCGCCGCGCGGTTTCGCTGATGGTGAATCTTAGTCCTTGTTTAGTTTGATGAAACCCATGAGCCAACGAGAATTGCTCTCCCTCAACTCCCAATTCGTAATTCGTAATTCGTAATTGCTCCACCCACCCATAAGCTTTTGCTACTGCGTAATCCATCTGTATATGCAGTTCCCGAAGTTGCTGGATGTCGATCGCGGTGTCGTTGGGGTCGTGGAAGCGGTTATAGGTTTTGGTGAGTCCGAGTTGGGTGGTTTGCATGATCTGCTGTCGCTGGTTGTAATATTTCTCTCCTATTGTTTCTAGTTCTTTTTCTGTTTCTGGGGTGAGGGTTGGGAATGGGAAGGTTTCAAAACAATCTGAGGGAGTGTAAACAGGTCGGGTTTCTAAGCTAGAGCCAAAAAACAAAACCCAATTTGTATGAAAACTAGAAGACATCAAAGAAAAGAAATTAAATTTAGGATTTGGAAATGCAACAACTTTATGAGAGTAAATAATATTATTTGGAGCCAAGACAAATCCGTGATATTTACTAGTTTGACTCACAACTAAAACCCGATCGCATTGGGCGATCATCTCATAAAGTTCTTTGGTTATTCTTTTAAATTGCCACCAACGTTTAGCAGTATCTTTGTTAGTCTGATTTTTATCTGCTTTACTCTCTCTTTCAGTTTTAACTAATCTCTCAACAATTTCTAAACAATCAGGATAATCGGAAGCATAGGGCGCACCTTTAGGATTTTTCGGATCGTCATATTCTGGGGACAATGCCCAATCTCTAAAATTAATTACCCAACGCGAAGCAGATTGATCATAGTTAGTGTTTAAATCCTCTCCATTGATATAAGGAAATAAAACGTCTTTATTTTTAGGATTTTGAGTAATTAAAGCATTAGCCTCTTCTGGCTCAAGGACAAAACCCATACCATGAACTTCTGTACCTTTGAAAGATTTGCCTTCATTTTCCTTTAATTTTTCAGGATTACCCTTTACTTTGCTTATTTCCGTTAAATAAGGCGTAATTCCATTTACAGATTTTTCATCAAGCAAATATTTTCCATTCCATTCTCCTTTCTTTACCCACACATAAGCAACCTCTAGCGCCGCAGTCCCCGACCAAGGACGGCTAGGAATAGCGCGATAGATTTTCCCTTTAGTTGCAACCTGATCTAAACCAACTTCCCTAGTATCACCCTGCGAGATTGTATTTGTCGCAACCAAACCAAAACAACCATCATCTTTCAACAATCGCGAAATCTGCAAAAAGAAATAAGCGACAAAATCCGCACTTCCTTTTACATTATTCGCAATCCATTCCACCAGAAAATCACGATAAGCCGTACCCATTGCCCCCGTAATCTTTTGACCACCCATAAACGGCGGATTGCCACAGATTGCATCAAAACCGCTCCCTTCGGCTCCGCTCAGGGTGCGGTGGTCAGATAACTTACGCTGGCTGAGCGAAGCCGAAGCCAAAACCACACTAGCCCCTAAAAACACCTCAGGAAACTCCAACTCCCAATGAAACGGGCGCAACGCCTCCAAATCTGGCAACAACTCACGCTGCGACTCACTCACATCCATCTCACCATTCGCCACCAACAGCAACTCACGGCGCAAATCATCCTGCTGCGACCTTTTGCAACTTGCCAAATACGACATCACCAACAAATCCGCCCGATCCTTCAGATCCTTAATGCGAGCTTGCGACACCGCCAACAAAGCCTCCTTCTTAGCCCGATCCTCCCGCGAATTTACCGTAAAACTCTCAAGCTCCATCCGCTTAGCGATCGCCTCCCGAATCCTAATCCACACCTCATTAATCCCAATTCCCAACTGATGAACATGACTCGACACATCCAAATCCCAAAACCGCAACTGCTCCACTGTCACCCCCACCAACGAATCCCCACACCGCAACGCATGATCCACAAACGTAAACGGCTTATCCTTCTGTAAAGTCTCTAGCCATAACGACAACTTCGCCATCTCCACCGCCAAAGGATTCTTATCCACACCATACACACAACGCTCCGCAATCAACCGCTTCGCCACAATCAACCGATCCAAATCATCATCAGGAATCAGCGCCTCATCAAGATCAGGCTTAGAAATATTACCAAACACCGTGAAGACAGCCCTCACCCCCAGCCCCTCTCCCAGAACGGGAGAGGGGAGAAAATTCTCTTGCTCCCCCTTCTCCCTCCTTGGGAGAAGGGGGCTGGGGGGATGAGGGCTTCCCAACCCTTCCCAACTCTCCAACAACCGCGCCGCCAAATACCGACAAACCTGCACCAAAAACGCCCCCGAACCCATCGTCGGATCGCATATCTTCAGATTCAGAATTTCCTGCGGCGACCTTAACCTCCATTCACCCTGCGGTAAACCCTCACTCACCCCCACATACACCAACGGCTCCAACGTATAGCGCACAATCTCCTCCGTCAAAGCTTTCGGCGTATAATGCGTCCCCGACTCCCGCCGATCCGTCCCCGCCGTCACATACACAGCCCCCGCACTAATAATCACAGGATATTCCCGCGAATCCTTGCGAATGAGTCGATAAAAAGGCTTAATCCGATGCCAAAGCTGCAAATCATTACCGCAACGAGTCAAATAACGCGACTCCTCGTAATGGCTCAAACCGCTCCCTTCGACTCCGCTCAGGGTGCGGTTTTGGCGTTGGCTGAGCGGAGTCGAAGCCACTGCCGATCCCTGAGCGAAGTCGAAGGGCAATAATTTTTTCAACGCCGCCTCACCCCTTCCCGTCTCCTTCTTCAAAAACTTAACCAACACCTCCTCACCCTGCGCCGCCAAAGCCTCAAGCTCCTCTAGCAAAATCTCAGGCTCCTTATTCTTCGTACCCTCCAGCCCCAACACCGTAGACAGAGATCGCACCGCCTGATGATCTAGCAAACCCTCATAGACATGACCGATCTGCTCCACCTCGATCGCCTTAAAACTCAAACGGCGCGGCTCAAAACCACCCCCCGCCACCTTAATTCTCAGGATTTGCAACGACTCCAATAAATGTAACACCGTGCGATTATCCACCGCGATCGGCTCATCATGCCCCTCAAATCTGCCTTCCAAAAACGGAAACGCATCAGGATCAAACAAATCACCACCATAGGCAGGCAGCTTAAAATTGGGATGGTAAACACCTCCATGCACCGCCCGAAATAGCGCCATCAAACGACACCAAGCATCATGACGGCGTTCTAAAATCTCCTCACCACTATGATCAGCGATCGCCCTAAGACTCTCCTGCAAAGTCGAAACCGCATAGTTCTTGTCATAGCGCTCCTCACCCAATAGCAATAACCCACGCTCCTCCGCACAGAGCAGAAACACCAACCGCATCATCACAAAACAAGCCGCCCGATATAACTCCTGCATTGATACCTGCGCCAACATTCGCCCCTGATGATCGGCATCAATTTCCGCCAATTTCTGAATCAGGATTTCTACCGCCTTGCGTACCTGTAGCCCTAGCTGGTCAGTAACTTCCTGTTGCGAATTTTTAGAGCGATCGCATAGACTCGCTAAAGTATCCTGCTCCTGCACCCCAAAGAAGCGCTCTACACCCAACAAATCCCGAAATGCGCGTAAAGTAATCTTCTCCTCAACCCAGATATTCGCATACCAAGATACCGTTGATGAAGTCCCACCCTGCGGCGCATAGACCAACATCCATTCTTCGCCATTAGTGATCAATCCCAAACTCACCTTCAGCCCTCGCAATAGCTCCACCATCCGCGTCACAGGCGAAGCCGACCAGTTGGAACCTTTATTAATCCCTTTATAAGTTCCATCCAGCTTTTGACTCGGCTCAAAAATCTGAATCAACAACTCAGGCTTATTTACTTGTGGATCTACCAATACCCAATCAGGCGCAATCGTTTCCTGATGCTGCTCAAGCCTAATCTGCCAATGATTAGCAATCTCCTGCCCCGTCTTCAGATATTCCTGCGGATATCCCAGCGTATTCACCAGCACCCATTCCACCCATGCTCGATGAATTTCCCGCTCAATACGGCGATCGCTCTGCTCATTTCCCCATTCTGCATAAACCTGTTTCAAGAGCGCAAAATGCTCACTATCATGAGCGCTCAACCCCTGCGGAAATACCTCTAGCAATACCTCCATACTTAAAAACGAGCCAACAATATCAAGGAGGCTTAACCATTCAGCATGATGACGGGCGATCGACATAGATTTATATCTCCTTAATTAACTTCGTTAACTTGATCGAAAATTTGATTAATCGTAAAAGGACAAACTTCAGGAAATAGATTTAAACCTGTCTCTCTTTCCGCCGCAATCACCGCCAACTTATACGCCTTATTTAGCCTAGCAACCAGATGCGCCCTGAGACTAGGACTATCTTCTAGCATTGACTGCAAACGCATTCTCTGTTCCTTAATCGTCAATTCCCAACTCCGCGATCGCAGATTTGGCTGAAAGTTCCACTTTAATAGGTGCATAATCAAAACTTCCAAACGACTTTCTAAGGCTCTTTTTTCAGAACGACCCATATCGGCAATTTCTTCAGCTAAATGTTGCAGGTCAAGGGCTTCAAATTGTCCTAATTGCAAAAACTGCGCCTGATCCTGAGTCCAAGCATAAAAATCGCGATTGTAAGTGCTAGTCATGACAATAGCTCCATTGAGACTAAGTACATCTTAAACAATACTGCGGACAAATAAAAAAAGGAGACAAAAAAGCTATTCATCGGATAAGGTGCAAGTGTTGAAACAAAACACCAAATGAATAGCATCATCGATATAGTACCGAAGATAGAGAGTAAAGTACAACAGAAATTTCTATCAATGC
>CALRWX020000127.1:0-9123 GCA_943371975.1 Pseudanabaena sp. UWO311
CCCCCCCCCCCCCCCCCAACTCACTTATTGTTCTTTTAACTAAAAATTGGCAAAGCTAATAATTTATATAGTTTTTGCACGATTTCCTCCATTAGCTGTACATAGGTAAAGCTAGTTTTTTGCAAAATCTTTTGCACCGATCCACTCAGCCTCACATAATCTTTATCATTCCAGTCTTTGACTGTAACAATTAGAACTGGAATTGAGGAAAGATCTTGACGCAATCTGAGTAGGTGAATAAACTCAAAGCCATCGATATTCGGCATCATCAGATCAAGCACAATCAATTGGGGAAACTACTCAGACATTATTTCTAAAGCTTCCTGCCCATCCTGCGCCTCACTTACACGATAATTTTCCTTTTCTAACATCCGTCTGAGCATTGCTCGGGCATTGGGATCGTCTTCGATTACCAGTACGGACAATTGCGGATAGTCTGTATTACGTTCGCAACTACAGAAATTAAGCGATCGCGATCAATTGGCTTAAACAAATAATCATTAGCTCCAATCTCATATCGCTCATCATTAATTGTCAACAACAAAATCAGAATTTCTGAAGTCAACGGCTTTGATTTTAATGACTTCAGAAATTCCCAACCATTCATTGATGGCATTTGCACATCTAAAATAATTGCATTAGGCAAGATCTTATGAGCTAAATCCAACCCATCATCGCTATTAAAGGCAGAAAAAACAGAAACTCCAAGATGACTCAAATAAGCTTTTGCATATTGATGTAATGTTGGATCATCATCAATCACTAAAATTGACAGCTTTGTATTTTATCTATCTCATTTGGAGAAGATTCATTTAGAGAAGGCTTGTTAGATGCTATAGATAATTTAGAATTAGCATTTTTCTTGGCAAGTTCGCTACTAACGGGCAGATGAATCGTAAAGGTTGAACCTTTTCCTAATTCGCTCTGTAAAGTAATATCACCGCCCATCATCTGACAAAGACGATGACTAATCGCCAGCCCTAAGCCAGTGCCACCATACTGACGGGTAGTAGAACTATCCGCTTGACTAAAAGGTTGAAATAGCTTTTGGATATTTCCTTGGCTAATTCCAATCCCCGTATCACTAATCACTAAGTAAAAATATTCCGCTTGCTCATCAAATTGACGATTGACAATAACTCGTATTTCGCCTGACTTAGTAAATTTACAAGCATTACTGAGAATGTTTAAAAGAACTTGCCGTAAGCGTGTCATATCCGTGCAAATAATGCCAAGCTGAGGATCGCAATCAACAATTAAGCGATTATTATTTTTACGCAACAGTGGCTGAATTGATTCTGTAGTATTCTCTATTAGCAAAGAAATATCAAAATCATCATAACGAATTTCTAATTTACCTGCCTCAATCTTGGTCATGTCCAGAATATCGTTAATTAAATCCAGTAAATGTTTACCAGATTGATAGATTTTTAGAAGATCTTCTCCAAGCTCATCTAAACCTAGTAATTCAGCATCTTCTTGCAACATCTCGCTATAGCCAATGATGGCATTAAGGGGTGTGCGTAATTCATGGCTCATATTTGCCACAAAGGTACTTTTAGTTCGATTTGCAGCTAAGGCGCAATCGCGTGCTAGAGCCAATTCTTGATTCATCAGTCGAAGGGCTTCTTCATCGCGTTTTCGCAACATTAGGGAACCTAATTGCATAGCGATCGCTCCAATTAAACCGACTAACTGCTGATCTTGATCATTGGGTGCTCTCATAAAAAAAACCATGATCGCCACTACATTGGCATTGGCGCTGACAGGAATAGCTAATCCCGCTCTTAATCCGCATTCCATCGCAGGATATTTGCGGACAAAGTGAGCTTCTTGCTCAAGGAATATATCCCAAATCCATTCTGGACGTTGGTGTCCCCAAACTCTTCCAGGAAACCCGATACCTAAAGCAAAGGATATCTTCTCACTACATTCACGAAACTCTGTTAATCCATCAAGACTGCTGTACCATGCGGGACTACAGACTAAGACTTCACCATCAGCTAATGGTATCCATACTTCTCCATAGTCCCATCCTGTAAATTGACAAATCCCACTAAGAGTAACTTCTAAAGCAGTCTGAAAATCTTTCTTAGCAATGATTTCTAAAGTCAAGTGCTGTAGCAGTTGTGACTCTGCTTCGGCTCGTTTTCGTTGAGTGATATCTTGGACAGTACCTTCAAAACCGAGTAGATTTCCTTTGCGATCGCGCATTGCTCGCACATTCTCTGAGATCCAGATTTTAGTACCATCTCGTCGATAAACCTGCGACTCAAAATTAGAAATTGTTTCATGGGAAAGTACAATATTAATACAGTCCTGACGACGAGATGGATTGACATAAAGCTGATGAGCAATATTCGTCACATTACTGATCAGAGCTTCGGCAGAAGGATAACCATAAATTTTTGCTAACATCGGATTCGCAATTAGATAGCGTCCATCAAGCGTTGTTTGAAAAATGCCATCGATCGCATTCTCAAATATGCTTTTGTATTTTGCCTCTGCATTTTCCAGTTCATTACGAAGTTGAGAAGTTCTGGATTTGAGTAATTTATGGGTCTCTGTTGCTTGTTGCACTATCCGCATCAAATCTTCAACCTGATAGGGTTTAGTGACGTATTTAAAAACTTGAGATTGATTAATGGCTGTGACCAGATCACGAATATCAGTATGGGCAGTTAGGATAATTCGTAAGGTGTCAGGATAGAGTTCTGCAACCTGACTTAAAAATTCAGTCCCCGTCATCATGGGCATTCTTTGATCAGAAATAATAACGCCGATATCTGGATCACGGTTCAAAATTTCTAAAGCCTCAAATCCATTGTTAGCTCGGAAAATTTGGTAACTATGATAGAAAATTCGATGGAGTAGACGCAAGTTATCCACTTCATCATCAACAATTAATAGCTTGTTTTTTTCTGATTTATCCATGAGTATATGGCGAGATGAGTTAACCCTAAGATAATTGACTAACAAAAACTTAGATTCTTATGCCACCTTGCTACGCAAGGTGGCATAAGAATCTAGGTTTTAAGTTTACTTATGCTTAACTACTTAATATTATTTAAACAAAAACATATTATGAAAATTGTAGTGACGGGTGCCACGGGATTTGTCGGCACGAAATTAGTTGAGCGTTTACAAGCTGCGGGCGATCGCATTGTCGTACTAGCACGCAATTCTCAAAAAGCCAGTAATCTATTTCCCCAATCATCTTTCCCCAATGTGGAAGTGGTTAGCTACAATCCTTTGCAGTTAGGAGATTGGGCGGATACAGTCTCTGGCAGTGATGCTGTGATTAACCTTGCAGGTGAACCTCTTGCGGGGGTACGTTGGACTGAGCAACGGAAGCAAGATATCCGCAACAGCCGTATTTTAACTACTAAAGTTTTGGTTGAGGCGATCGCGAAGGCGGAGGTGAAACCACAAGTTTTAATTAGTGGCTCGGCGATCGGTTACTACGGCACTAGCCCAGATAAAACCTTTGATGAATATAGCGATGCTGGTGATGATTTCTTGGCAAATGTTTCCAAAGACTGGGAATCGGCGGCGGATGCTGTGACAGCTTTAGGTGTGCGTTTGGTCAAGCTTAGAACTGGCATTGTCTTGGGGTTAGGTGGTGCGATCTCCAAGATGTTACCAATTTTCCAATTGGGGGGCGGAGGCAAAATTGGCAGTGGTAAGCAATGGTTTTCTTGGATTCACCGCGATGATCTGGTGGGACTAATTATCTATGCTCTCAAAAATTCTCAGGTTACAGGTGCATTCAATGCTACTGCCCCCCAACCTGTAACTAACGAAACCTTCACAATAGCTTTTGCAAAAGCTATTAAACGCCCTGCTTTTCTACCAGTTCCTGCTGCTGCTTTGATCTTAATATTTGGTGAGGGTGCAACGGTTTTGTTAGATGGTCAAAGAGTCGTACCTCATAAAGCCGAGATCAATAAATTTGCGTTTAAATATCCCAATATTGATTCAGCGTTAACCCAAATTTTTGCTTAATCTAAATAAAAAAGGACTTGCTTAGCAAGTCCTTTTTTATTTAGATGGGCCGAGCTGGATTTGAACCAGCGTAGGCGTAGCCAGCGGATTTACAGTCCGCCCCCATTAACCACTCGGGCATCGACCCTTTGCCTAGACTTTTTCTAAGCGGATTTAATCATATACACTTATTGCGTCACTGGCAAGAGGTATTTTAAGAAAAAACAAAAAAGTGCTAGACATCGTTATTTTTTCTTGAAACCACGAAACCCGATCGCGATCACGCTTAAGAAAATAATTCCCATTAAACCAGCGAGGGGATTACCATTTAGACCCGTTATCCACTCAGGCACAATGCCTGTTGGTTTCAGTAAATGGGTTGTATTCACGATGTAATAGCACCATACCAATCCACCATGTAAACCGATCGCGATGCCTAGCCTGCCATCGCATCTACGCCTTGCTAGTACTAGGGCAACACTGAGAATCACCAAGCCGACAAATTGGCTCCATGTGGTGAGAACCACATCTAGAGGCTTAATAAAATGCAAAGTCGCAAAAACTAAACTTGCCGCAATTAGGGCTGTCTTTTGTGAATAGTCGCGCTCTAGCTCAGATAAGATCCAACCCCGAAATAAAAGTTCTTCCGCAAATCCCACCCCAACCGATGTTAATAGCCCTATAGCGATCGCACCCTGCCAATTGACAAAATATATCCCGATCATTGGCAAGAATCTCGCGGGCAAGGGATATTGCCAATTTCCAGTTTGCAATGTCAGCCAACCATGTCCAACTTGCAAGGCCATGAATATACATAGGGTAGCGCTACCTAAACCTAAACCAAATAAAAAATCACGCCCATTTTTGCTAGTAAACGATAGGCCGTAATAGCGAAAGGGATGAGCATATTTAGCAATTTTCCTGCCCCACCACCAAATCAGTCCTAAAAATTCGCAATAGAGCAAAATGGTGAGAGCAATTCCCACTGTTTCACCATAAATAAGATACATCGGCGCAGCGATCGGCAGCCAGATCGCTAGTAATGTCAGCAAAAATAGGATGATGCGGATGGGAGCCTGATAAGAATTTAAGCGAGAAATTAAGCGATCAAAGTTCACAACAAAAAGACAGGACTATTACTAAAAACAATCCTACCTTTTCTCCAATAAATAAAAAGCAACGCTTTGCGTTGCTTTTTATTTATTCTTCTGGCTCAATTGTGCTAGTTAAACCTTTGCTTTGTAGTCCTTCACAATAAAACTCAGCATGTTCTTGGACACAAGTAATTACTAGGGCACATCCACTCGCATGAGCCGCCATCATAATATCTACGGCTTGTGGCTGTGTTAAGCCATTAACGACTTGCATTAAGCTTTCGACTACATGTTCCATTGAGTTGTAATCATCGTTATGTAATAAAACTCGATATCTTGGTGCAATTTTGCGTATGGTTGTGGGACGGGTAATAGTTTCGGTAGACATATGTTTAAATACCTCCAATAAGGACGAAAGGATGAATTTATGGGGTTAAATAACTACGGAATGAAAATTTTAAGTCCGTCAATGACAGAAACTAATTAATTAGTTTCTGTCATTGATTGATAAGTAAAGACTGAGCTTTGCTATAGTAGATTTGAAAGCTAATGTATTAATAATACTTAATACTTAAGTTCATATTATACAGCCATTTTTTTGAAAGGGAAACCCAAGATTTACTTGTAAGGTATACATGACAAGCTTTTTTAATGAAATCTTTTTACTAAATCTTTAGAAGTACTTGTTCAATTACAGCATTTCTTGCCCATTTATCTGCTTCCAATATATCTTCCAATTCTGGTTTAGCAATACAATTATGGCGATCGCATACATACTTAATCAAATCGGCAATCTGTACATAGCGAATTCGATCCTGTAGAAATAGTTCCACCACTTGTTCATTTGCAGCATTTAAAACCGCAGGCATAGTTCCACCAGCACGACCTGCGGCATAGGCAAGCTCCATACAGGGATATTTCTGATGATCTGGCTCTCGAAAAGTGAGTGTGCCACACTTAACGAGATCAAGACGTTCCCATTTAGTAGGAATGCGATCGGGATAGGAAAGGGAATATAAAAGAGGCAAACGCATATCAGGAATGCCCAATTGCGCTAATACAGAAGTATCTTCCAATTCAATTAGCGAATGAATAATACTTTGGGGATGAATCACAATCTCGATTTTGTCGTAATCTACATCAAAAAGGTAGTGAGCTTCGATCACTTCTAAGCCTTTGTTCATCAAGGTTGCAGAATCAATTGTGATTTTCTTCCCCATTGCCCAGTTAGGATGCTTGAGAGCATCGACGACAGTTACAGAAGCGAGTTCTTCAGTGGGGCGATCGCGAAAGGCTCCCCCAGAAGCTGTAAGAATAACTCTCCGCAGCCCTCCTTCTGGTACACCTTGTAAACATTGGAAAATTGCCGAATGTTCAGAATCGGCAGGCAATAGCTTCACACCATGTTTTTTCATTAGTGGCACAACCACTTCCCCACCCGCGATCAAGGTTTCCTTATTTGCTAATGCAATATTTTTACCCGCTTTAATCGCGGCGATCGTTGGTAATAAGCCAGCACAACCGACAATTCCCGTTACTACTGCTTCAGAATCTCCATAGGCTGCTACTGTTTCTACCCCCTCTGCTCCTGCTAGTATGATTGGTTTGACAGCTAGATCAGCGATCGCTTCTTTGAGTTCGGCAAGTTTAGCTTCATTGGCGATCGCCACAATTTCGGGCTGAAACTGGCAAATTTGTTGACTAAATAGATTAATATTTCCCCCTGCGGTCATCCCCACCACCTGAAATTTTTCTGGATATTCCGCCACAATATCTAGTGTTTGTGTGCCAATTGAGCCAGTGGAGCCGAGTAAAGTAATACGTTTCATAGGAGAGGATTATTAAATTAAATATTTATTGAATTAAAGTAAAGTCTTACATAAATTTTAAAATGATCACGATTTCTCATAAAAAACAGAGAAGATACTTTGCATCTTCTCTGTTTTTTATGAGAAATCGTGACTAAATGACTTGAAAATTAGGGTTGTTTCTTAACGCAGCAGCATCAAAAGATTTTGCCCAGATTAAAAAGTTATCATCAAGAATTGCACCTTTCGGATCGATGAGTAGGGTGAGATAGCTACCCTTCTGCTTAATCACAATTGCAGTGTAGTCATTCCTATGAATTATGGCGTGGGTAAAATTTTCAACTGGCAAAGAATCTGCTAATAATGATTTGAGTCCCAAAGATTGAAAAATTAGTTGCACCCAAATAATGCTCTTACTTCCATCACAAGTATGTAATATTCCAGCCCGCTCAAGTCAAATGTAGCAGCGCCAAGGGCAAGGGTTTCAAACTTGATTTCTTCTGAGGCTATGATTGTTGTTGTAGCAAGCGATCGCTTTTGCTTGAGTTCTCTATCCTACTTAAATCCCATTAAAGAAATTCTAGCAACAATCATCATCGCAACCGTCTCAGCTCTTAATATGCATAAGGATAGGGGACTGCTATTAACTAAAGTATCTACGGCTTAGACTACGCTCAGCCAATGTTAGCTGAGCGTAGTCTAAGCTATATAAATTGGTGGGACATTTTTTATCCGCAAGTGACTAGGTGGTGCGAAGCACCACTTATCCTTACTTTTTTTATCTTAAAGCAGAATTTTTTGATTTTTCAACTTCGCGGTCTTTTTTACCGCGGAAGATAAACCTTACAGGAGTACCTTCAAAGCCAAGACTCTTACGGAATTGATTTTCGATATAGCGTTTGTAATTGTCGTTAAAGCGATGGGTATCATTCACGAAAAGAATAATCGTAGGTGGACTATCGGAAATTTGGGTACAGTAATAAACTTTGCCCTGTTTGCCCCCACGACTAGTTGGCGGAGCATGCCATGTGACTGCCTCGGTAAGTGCTTCATTCAAGGTCGCCGTGGGAACGCGACGCTTATGTTGTTCCGCCGCAATATCCACGCGATCGAGAATTTGGGTCACACGCTGACCTGTGAGCGCACTCACAAAAATAATCGGCGCATATTCCACAAACATGAGGCGACTTTTAACATCGGCAGTATAGTCATAAATGGTATAGGAATCTTTTTCGATCGCATCCCATTTATTGATGACAATTACACAAGCTTTACCCTCATCGTTAATTCTGCCAGCTAGTTTCTGATCTTGATCAGTAACGCCATCAAGGGCATCAATCACTAATAAAACTACATCAGAACGCCCGATCGCTTTAAAGGCACGGTTAATACTAAAAAACTCAATCCCATAATCAATATTCTTTTTGCGGCGCACCCCTGCGGTGTCGATTAAGCGGTACTTTCTACCATCACGCTCCACGGACATATCGATCGCATCGCGGGTTGTGCCAGAAATCGGACTCACAATACTGCGATTTTCACCAATGAAAGCATTCAGTAAGCTAGATTTACCAACATTAGGACGACCAATAATCGCCACCTTGATTTCGTCGCTTTCCTTAGTAACTTCTTCAGGGGCTGGCAAGTATTTGATTAACTCATCTAACAACTCACCTGTACCATTGCCATGAATCCCCGACATCGGGATCGGCTCACCTAAGCCCAAATTCCAAAATTCTGCTGCGAGTGACAATCCATATTTGGAGCCTTCACATTTATTAACCGCCAATAGTACGGGAATATTTTGTCGGCGTAACCAACCGCCTAATTGTTCATCAGCATCAGTGATCCCAGCCATACCATCGACTACAAAAATGACTGCTGCTGATTCACGAATGGCAATCTCCGCTTGTTCACGAATCATCGGCAAGAACTCAGTTTCGTCATCAAATACGAGTCCACCCGTATCCACAACTTGAAATTCGTGAGCGCCCCAAAAACATTCGCGATAAACGCGATCTCGGGTTACACCTGGTTGATCGTAGACGATCGCATATTGTTCTCCTGATAGGCGGTTTACAAGAGTAGATTTGCCCACATTGGGGCGACCGACAACGGCAACAATCGGTAGCGGCATGGCTTTACAGTTTTAGAATTCCGAACTCACTATACTAACTTTAAATTAGTACAATCGTCAAATATTTTTTTTACTAAATAAAGGTCGGCGGCGCGAAGCG
>CALRWX020000128.1:0-9121 GCA_943371975.1 Pseudanabaena sp. UWO311
GTCGTACCAAGCTGGGCAGACGTAATCAACCGCGCAAACTTGGGTATGGAAGTAATGCACGAGCGCAACGCTCACAACTTCCCTCTCGATTTGGCTGCTGTTGATGTAGCCCCAGTAGCAATGGCTGCTCCTGCTATCAATGGTTAATCTTCGAGATTATCTTTAAAAACAAAAAAGCAACCCCTAGGGGTTGCTTTTTTGTGCCGTATTATCGCTTAATTAAACAATCAAGGAAGCATAGACTTCTTACAAGATTATTAATTAGGAGCAATATCATGCCAGTTGTGGCAGTGATCGACTACGATATGGGTAACTTGCACTCAGCTTGTAAAGGCTTAGAAATTGCAGGGGCAACCCCAATTGTGACTAATGATCCCCAAGAGTTAGCCAATGCCGATGGTATTGTTTTACCAGGGGTAGGTTCATTTGATCCCGCGATGCACAAATTACGGGCAAATCATCTAGAGCAACCTATTAAAGATGCGATCGCTAAGGGTAAGCCATTTTTAGGAATTTGCCTAGGGATGCAAATTTTGTTTGAAAGTAGTGAAGAAGGTCAGGCATCAGGTTTAGGAATTATTCAAGGACAGGTCAAAAGATTTATCCATGAGCCAAATCTGACAATTCCGCATATGGGTTGGAATCAATTGGAGCTTACTCAATCTAGTTGTCCACTTTGGCATGATTTAGGTAATAATCCTTGGATGTATTTTGTACATTCTTATTACACTGTCCCTGCTGATGCTACAGTGACATCGGCAACGACAACCCATGGCAGCCAGACGGTAACTGTGGCGATCGCTAAAGATAATGTCATGGCAGTGCAATTTCATCCTGAGAAATCATCTACTGATGGGATACATTTGCTATCAAACTTCGTCAGAATGGTTAGTGCATAGCATAATAGTAAAGTATCGTAAGATTTATGAAGATCCAAATGATCAAAAAACTGAGTATTGTTTCCTGTCTGACTCTGGCTTGTGCTGTATTTGCGCCATCTGCGGCTCACGCTGGGTGTAACGCAGGATTCATTCTATTCGGCGGAGTAAAAGATAATGCACTTGACTATGTTCTTGATAGTTGTACTAGTGGTCAAACAGATCGCTATTATCTAGAAATTAAACCGCAAAAATTTAAAGTTTCCGAAGTCATTATCACCTATCCAGAAAACTTTAATGGTAGCTTTGACACTAGTGACATGAAACTACGTGTAACGACAGACGTTCGTGGTGGGAAGGAACTAGAAATTGCGTCTTCAACTTGGGATAAAGACACTCGCCGCATTACGATAATTCCAAAGGAAGCAATTCCATCAAAAACGCCACTTCGGGTTGTGTTGTCAAACGTGAGAAATCCAAACTATAGCGGTTTTTATCAGTTTGATGGCAGAGTCTTACGTGCTGATGTACCTGTACCAGTTTATATTGGCTCTTGGGTAATCACCATTGACTAAAATGGGCTAATCAGAAAAAGCAGAGAGGGGTGTTTATCATTCTTCTCTGCTTTGTGCGTTTACGGTGCTTTGCGCTCTCTTGAAAACTAGGCAAATTTACAAAAAGCTTCCAAATTTGCCTAAAAAAACAAACCCTAAATAGGCTATATAGAAACATTGTGCAGATCAAAATATGAATATTCTTATTAGTAACGATGATGGCATCTATGCTCCTGGGGTAAGGGCATTGGCTGAAGCACTAAGTGATACAGAACATAAAATTACAGTAGTTTGTCCCGATCGCGAGCGATCTGCAACGGGTCACGCCTTGACTTTACAAGAGCCTTTAAGGGTAGATCAGATTACAGGTATTTATCCACAAAATATTGAAGCTTGGGCTTGTTCTGGTACACCTTCGGATACGGTGAAATTAGCTCTTGATGCGTTACTAAGCGATCGCCCCGATTTAGTCTTATCAGGAATTAATCGCGGGGCGAATTTAGGAACTGATGTCCTATACTCTGGGACAGTATCGGCAGCTATGGAAGGTGTGTTAGAAGGCTTGCCAAGTATTGCCTTTAGTCTTTCTAGCTTTACGCATTTGGAATATAGCGCGTCAGCGAACTTTGCCAAAAGAATGGTACAGGCGATCGCGGATTATCCTCTCGAAGAACCAATTTTATTGAATGTGAATATTCCAGCGATCGCTGAAGAAGATATTTGTGGCGCTGTAGTTACTCGTCTAGGTATTCGCCGCTATCGCGATCAATTTGAGCAACGTATTGATCCACGTGGTAAAACTTACTATTGGCTATCAGGAGTAATTATTGAAGAGGAGGCAGAGCCAGATACTGATATTCAAGCGATTAGAGATAATTACATCACAATTACACCGCTTAAGTATGATTTGACCTATGCTGCTGCTATCCCTTTTATGAACACATGGACTGACAAATTAGTCCATTTAGCGAATTTCGTAACCAAATAAATTGGGGTCGGCGGCATCAAGCTTGATGTCAGCTAAGCCATACTCAGCCCAACGCCGCGTCACCTGATCCGCTACGTCAGGATCGCTTTCTAAGGGATCGCCCCAATCGCGATCGGTTTCAGGATAGATTTTGGTAGTTGCATCAATACCCATTCGTCCGCCTAAACCTTCTTTTTCACAGGCAAAGTCGAGGGAATCAAAGGGATTGTCAGGCAGGATAAACACATCGCGGGTGGGATCAACTTTGGAACTGAGCGCCCAAACGACTAGGCGCGGATCACGAATATTAATCGTATGGTCAACCACGATCACAAATTTGGTATAGGTAAATTGTGGCAAAGCACTCCAAAAGGCAAGGGCGGCACGGCGGGCTTGCCCGGGGTAAGCCTTTTTGATGGAAATAATGGCTGCTTTATAGGAAAGTGCCTCCATCGGTAAAAAGAAATCGGTGATCTCCGAAACTTGCTGGCGAAGGATGGGGGTATAGATACGGTTAAGCGCGATCGCCATCATCGCTTCTTCCTTCGGAGGTAATCCGCTAAAGGTGGTTAGATAGATGGGATCTTGGCGATGGGTCATGCAATGGAAGCGAATCAGAGGTGCTTGTTCATTAATGCCACCGTAATAGCCCATGTGATCGCCAAAAGGACCATCGGTTTCCACTTCATGGGGCGTAATCGTTCCTTCTAAAATATATTCAGCACAGGCTGGAACTTCTAAATCAAGGGTTTTACATTTAGTAAGTTGTACGCCTTCATTGCCATAGAGTCCTGCAAAAATCCATTCCGATAAATCCACAGGAATCGGCGTTGCGGCCGCCATGATTAATACTGGATCAACCCCGATCGCGATCGCAATTTCTAGTTTCTTACCAGCCTCAGTCGCCTTTCGTAAATGTCTCGCGCCACCCCGTACTGATAGCCATTGAACGGTCATCGTATTTTTGGTCTGTTGCTGTAAACGGTAAACTCCGACATTAGGAATACCATTCTCGACATCTTTGGTGATTACGAGCGCCAGCGTAACCGCCCGTCCGCCATCTTTGGGATAGGGTTTGAGAATGGGAATCTGATCGAGATCGACATCATCGCCTTGCAATACTATTTCTTGACATGGTGCAGTACCAAAGAGATGCTTTTGCGGACGAGATTTGACCACATCAAAGAGAATCTTCCCAAACTCGATCGCCTGTGAAATTTTCTTCGGTGGCTTCGGGCTTTGTAACTTGCATAATTTTTCGCCCAGAACTTCTAATTCTGACTGCTCCTTCATACCCATTGCCCAGCAAACTCGCTCGACTGTTCCTAGCAAATTTACCGCCACTGGTGTTTGATACCCCTTAACGTTCTCAAATAGCAGTGCAGGCCCCCCCGATTGCAAGAGGCGATTGCTAATCTCCGCAATTTCTAACTGGGAATCAACTTGGGCTTTGACACGATGCAGTTGTTTGCGCTCTTCGAGCAGTTTGAGAAACGATCGCAGGTCACGGGTCATAGGGCTATGGGGAATTGGCAATTAGTCAGTACCCTATTGTAACTAAATGTTACGTTTATTACCCGTTAATCATTCGTTATAAAGTGAATAATTAGGGCCTAATTATTCACTGGGAAGGCAGTATGCATCTGTATCATCTGCAAATGTGCCAAGAGCGTCATCGAATTTGTTGATAATGTCGAGGAATTGCGATACAACACGATTGAAGATTTTTTACGCTCTAATAGTTTTGGTTTTTCATTACAGGTGTTTAGAACTGTATCGTGTAACGGTTCTTTGCCAGTAAATTTGTAGTTGGCGATCATTTGGTTTACTGCTTCAGGTTTTAGATTTTCCTTAGAGCAGAGTTGCTGAACAGCGACCATACGTTCTTGATTCCAGAAATTCTGAAATACGGTGGCGATCACATCTTCTGGTTTAATTGTGGGCATCAGCTCGTCAATGAATTTTCCAATGAGATCGCATTTACTACGCAACTGGACTTCTTGCCCGAAATTTAGCAAAAAAGATTACTGAAGTTTACTTTGACATAAGCAAGCCTTGCCAATTACCAAAGTTACTGGTACTTTCTCCAGTACCATAACTACCATAAAATTCTTTACAGCCTTCACCAAAAACAAAAACTCCTTTACCCGATTGTTTTACTTGTTGCTTAGGAGTTTCTTGCCAATCAAAGATAACAACATTGTTGCTTAATTTGCCTTTCAAATCGCCAATAGTCTCGCCTCGGTCGGAGTTTGTATATTCATATTTGCCTGACACTAGATCTCCTTGGACTTCTTGCAAAGTCATCTTGCCAATAGGTGTTTGCCAATCGCCATTAATTTTAGATTTACAAGATAGACTGCTGTCTGGAGTTGATTCTGGGGCAGTCAAATATTTCAATCCAAACGCTGTACTGAGAGCAATCCCACCAAATCCCACTAGCAAAACCAACCTCAAAGGGGAAATTTGCCATTCGAAAGATTTAGAAGGAATTTCAGAGAAGTATTTTAAAATTCTCTTGTTAGCAAATGCAAACTTACTATGATACTTATCTGTAGTCTCAAGTCTGATGTTCACAGAAGGATTGTTTTCCTGTGATAGTTCGTCTGTTCTTGGAGAAGATGGGGTTACATCTTCCTCTGTTAGCAAGGGTTGCGATCGCTTGCTTTTAAACCAAAATTTTTGCATAGTTAGGCAATTTTCTGCTGCCGATACTGAATCCTAGTTCATAGCTATTGTCGCATGACGATAAAATTCTTGCATATTAATTCATTCAGTGATTGTGCTTAAGTAGCTAGGCATAATTAATTACAAACCAAAACCCGTAAAGTTGCGCCCCTTCGGGGCGCAACTTTACGGGTTTTGGTAATTTATTTTGCACAAGCTCTTAAATCTGAGACCTATAAATTAAAAGGGGCGATAGATATATGATGAGATGGTAATTTCTAGGCAAAACTTTTAGGTAAAATCATGTCTCAACCTTCGGAAACTGATGTCCAACAGATTTTCGATCGCATTGCCCCCGTTTATGATCGCTTTAATGATCTCCTTAGTTTAGGACAGCATCGGATCTGGAAAAAAATGGCTTTGCGTTGGTGTGACCCTAAACAGGGCGAAACATGGTTAGATCTCTGTTGTGGTTCAGGGGACATGACCGCTTTGCTTGCCAGACAAGTTGCGCCGACGGGTCATGTGATCGGGGTGGATTTTTCTAAGGAGCTTTTGGCGATCGCTGCCAATAAAGCACAAAATTACCTGCCGAAAATCAAAAAAATTCTGACGTGGCAAGAGGGCAATGTATTGAGCTTGCCCTTTGCTGACAATAACTTTGATGGGGCGACTCTAGCCTATGGCTTACGTAATGTGACCAATATTTCGCAATGTCTATCGGAGTTGCGTCGGGTTTTAAAAACTGGCGCAAGAGCTGCAATTTTAGACTTTCATCGCCCTAGCAATTCATTAATGCAATCTTTTCAAGGTTTTTATTTGGATCGGGTAGTTGTGCCACTAGCCGATCGCTTCTCAATGACTGATGAATATGCCTATATTGCACCGAGTTTAGCTCGGTTTCCTGTTGGTTCTGAGCAGGTTCGGCTCGCTAAAATAGCAGGTTTTAGTCAAGCAAACCATTATGCGATCGCTAATGGCATGATGGGAATATTAGTTTTGCAAAAGTAGCAGAGAAATGATCGTAAAAGGTATAGAACTGCCAAATTGGGAAAATATTAAACGGGAGTGGCGTGATGCCGATCCTTTGTTGTTGCTATTCCCCATTTTATTAACAGTTTTAGGTGGTATAGCCATCTTTAGTTCTGACTATAGTGCCAAGCGCACGGAATGGTGGCAGCATTGGGTAACAGGTGTAGTCGGACTAATTGCGATGTTTTCGATCGCCCGTTTTCATTACGAGCGCCTATTACGATTGCACTGGATTACCTATGCAATCACCAATATTTCTTTGATTTTAGTACTACTGATTGGGACGACGGCGCTAGGAGCAGAGCGCTGGATTACCATTGGTGGGTTTAACATTCAACCATCGGAATTTGCCAAGGTTGGGATTATTATTTCTCTTGCTGCTGTCATGCATGATCGCCCGATTCAAAGTCCCATTGATGCCTTTAAAGTGGCTTGGGTGACATTACCACCTTGGATTTTAATTTTTTTACAGCCAAACTTAGGCACAGCCCTTGTATTTGCGGCAATTACGATTGGGATGCTCTACTGGGCAGGGGCGAGCGGAGGCTGGTTGGTGTTAATATTTTCACCCATTGTTTCGGCGATACTATTTTCGATCTATTTACCTGCATGGATTATCTGGGTAATTCTCATGGGTATAGCCGCATGGTTCTCTTTACCTTGGTTTCGAGTTGCGAGTACAGTCATTACGTTGGCGATCAATTTGGTGGCGGGTCAGGCGGGGCAAATTCTCTGGAATGTACTTCATGAATACCAAAAAAGACGTTTATTACTATTTATTGATCCCAACCAAGATCCCCTAGGTGCAGGCTATCACGTGATTCAATCACGGATTGCGATCGGTGCAGGCAAACTCTGGGGACAGGGTTGGCTCAAGGGTACTCAGACGCAGTTAAATTTTATTCCTGAGCAACATACCGATTTTATTTTTTCAGCGATCGGCGAGGAATTTGGATTTATTGGTTGTATCTGTGTCTTGTTATTATTTGTGGGTATCTGCTGGAGATTACTTGTCATTGCCGTGAATGCAAGGGACAATTTTGGGTCACTACTAGCGATCGGGGTATTTTCCTTTGTACTATTTCAAACCTTTGTCAATATTGGGATGAATATTAATGTTGCCCCCGTGACAGGAATTCCTTTACCTTGGCTAAGTTATGGACGATCATCGTTAATTGCCAATTTTATGGCGATCGGGTTAGTAGAATCCGTCGCTGCCCATCGACGCACGATTAAGTTTTAAGTTTATAGAGGCGGCATATAGTATAGTGTCGCCTCTTTTATGATTAGGATTTGAGCTTTTGAAGATTAATTAACAGGTATAAAAATATGTCTATCAAAAATTGTTTAAGCCTGATTTTAGGGGCTGCCATATTTGTGAGCTATCACCCCTTAGTAGCGATCGCGGAGCCATCCTTCCAGCGTGATTATGACTACAAAACTCCTTTACCCCAAACTGGTAGAGTCACAATTAGGAGGTTGCTCGAGGATTTACCTGCCGAAAATCTTTTTGAAAAATGTCCTACTAGATCTAAACTGCAAGACTTTGCTGAAAGCAGCAATGTTTTGGTGATGATCTGCCGCGATCAGGTTAATACCTTGCAGAAATACTGGATTCAAAAGGATAAGAGAACAGAAGAAATTGTGCGTTTAAAAGCTCTGGATGAACCCCGTATGGAATCTGTACTTTTCCAAAATGGTGACAATAGTTTGTATCTGTATGGAGATGGATTGGGGCTAATTAATGCTTATTTAGAATCCTATAATGAGCAAACTAAACAGGGCATCGGTGAGGCTTTGCTCTATCACTACAATGAATTTTATACAGAGGAATATCTAGCAAGGCAACGCCAACGCGAGATGAGAAATTCTAATAGGTAGAGTCCCATAAGATCATTCAACAGTTAATCAATTTTATGATTATGCTAAAGCCAGTGCAAAATGCCCGATCACCGAAAGTAACTATCATTGGTGCTGGTAATGTTGGCGGAACCTTGGCATATCGCATCGTCGAAAGTGGCTTGGCTGATGTAGTGATATGTGACATTGTGCAGGGTAAATCCCAAGGAATAGCCATTGACTTAATGCAAACTAGAGTGATCGCTAATCATGATCGCCAAATCATCGGAACTAATGAATATGGCGACACCAAAGACTCCGATATCATTGTTCTGACCGCAGGCTTGCCGCGTAAAGAGGGAACGAGCCGCAATGACTTATTAAGAATCAATGCTTCCATTGTGGAGAATGTTATTCCCAAGGCGATCGCACAATCTCCCGAAGCCTTTTTAATTGTGGTGACAAACCCCCTAGACGTGATGACTTATCTAGCATGGAAAGTCAGTGGATTACCTTCTCATCGAGTTATGGGCATGGCTGGCATTTTAGACGCAGCTAGATTTCAAACTTTTATTGGCATGGAACTAGGTACTTCCGTTGCCGATATTAGAGCGATGGTTTTAGGTGGTCATGGTGATTCAATGCTTCCATTACCAAGATTCTCCACGATAAATGGGATTGCGATTACGGAACTTTTTTCTAAAGAAGTGATTGATCGATTAGTAGAAAGAACTCGTAATGGTGGCGCAGAAATCGTCAAATTGATGCAAACTAGCGCCTATTTTGCACCATCAGCTTCAGCCTATATTATGGTCGAAGCAATTCTCAGCGATCGCCAACGGATTTTACCTGTAGCAGCTTATCTCTCTGGCGAATATGGATTAAAAGATATCTTTATGGGTGTGCCTGTTCGTTTAGGACGGCAAGGAATCGAACAGGTAATTACACTACAACTCACATCAGAAGAAATGGCTGACTTGCATAATTCCGCTAAATCAATTCAAAAGAATATTGTAAATCTTAATGATTACGGCACTTATCGCTAAAAAAATTTTAAGATTTGTTCCAGATCCTAACGCAGTTTAAGTTTGTCAAAAAACGACAAGGATGCGAATTCCAGTGTCAGAGAGTAAAAAGCGAATCACAGCATGCGACAAAACGATCTGTGTGCCGAAATTGGGAGT
>CALRWX020000129.1:0-8167 GCA_943371975.1 Pseudanabaena sp. UWO311
TTGATAGAAATTTCTGTTGTACTTTACTCTCTATCTTCGGTACTATATCGATGATGCTATTCATTTGGTGTTTTGTTTCAACACTTGCACCTTATCCGATGAATAGCTTTTTTGTCTCCTTTTTTTATTTGTCCGCAGTATTGAGAAAAGGTGATCGCTATATAGCGATCGCCTTTATTTCAAAGATCTGCCGTTGCTAATTCAATTATCGGCTCTGCTTCCCAACGACTAAGAATGATGGCATTGACACTATTACCAATAATATTCACTACGGTTTTTAAACCATCGGTTAGTCGATCAATCCCTGCAACTAAGGCGATCGCATCTAAGGGGAGTCCTGATGCTGAAAGGACTGTTGCCATCGTAATTAACGCCGCACCCGGAACCCCCGGAGTACTGAAGGAAACTAGTAAACTACTCAAAGCGATCGCCATTAACAAAGAAGGCGTTAATGGCACTTGATAAATTTGCACTACAAACAGAGCATTAAAACCCTGTAAAATAGCAGCTCCATCGCGCTTGAGGGCTGTTCCTAAGGGAATCGCAAAGCTGGCAATCTCTTCCCGTAATCCATAGTTCTCTTGAATATTTTGCAATACAACAGGTAAAGCCGCATTGGAACTAGCAGTCCCAAAGGCAAGAGCGATCGCCTCTGATAGACTTCGCAAAAATCTGATCGGGTCAGCTTTGAGAATGAATAGAACTAACATATCAAAACAAAGCATAATAGTTGAGGAAATCACTAATCCCAAAACATAGAGAAATAACTTAGCAACAAGTTCCAATCCTTGGGTGGCGATCGTGGAACTCATCAAAGCAAATACCCCTAGAGGTGCGACATAAAGAATTACGGATAGAGTTTTTTCACTGATGTGATAAATGCTTTCAATAAATGCTACAAAGGGCTTTGCCTTCTCCGCCGCTAGTTGTATACCAATTCCTAATAGAACTGCCGAGAAAATAATTTGTAGTAAATTTCCCTTACTGAGAGCTTCTAAGGGATTGACAGGAATTAGACTAACTAGCCAAGTAATGAGAGAAGGTGCTTCCGTAATTTTGATTGTTTCAGATATCGTAAAATCTTTTATCCCACCTCCCGGCTGTAAAAAATAAGCCGTTCCCATTCCCACACTCAAAGCGATCGCGCTAGTAATCACATAACTAGTCATTAATTTGGCTGTATATCTACCAACCTGTCCAGCTCCCTGAATTCGCGTTAAGCCCATTATTAATGAAGAGAAAACGATGGGAACTACCACAAATTGAATTAGCCTTAAAAAAGATTCACCAACTGGAGCCAGAATATTTTGATTAATTAAATCTATATTATTTGGGAAAGTTGTATTTAGTAAAGTTCCAAATACAACTCCAAAACCAAGAGAAATTAGGATAAATGTAGATAGATTCATATAGCAAGTTATGGGAGTGATGAAAGCATTACGAAAAGTATTAAAGGGTATTAAAGGTACTTAGATAATGGAAATACTAACCTCAAATTAACTTAATCAGACATCAAAGAAAGTCCAGTATGAACGGCGATCGCATTTTATAGACTGCTTTATCAGTAGCTGGGCATAATTAAAACCCTAAAACCTGTGGCGCACTCGCAGCGTGCGCCACAGGTTTTAGGGTTTTATATTTATAAGGGAGTGGTCTGGGGTGGATGGTTCCGTATAGCTTACTTTTTTATCACTACCTGTTCTCTGCTCTAGGTTTATTATGGTGATTGCTATATAATCAATACTGCTAGGTTTCCCCCTATCAAAAATATTTAAATACGAAAGAAGACGTTATGGCGGATCGTTATGTTCGCGTAAAAACTGCCCAAGGACAGGTTTATTACGGTTTATTAGAGCTCAATCAAGCCGTAAAGGTACTTAATAAAGCACCTTGGCTGGGGGGGAAGCCAAATGGTGAATTACTTGCCCCAGATACTTATAAGCTTTTACATCCCTGTGAGCCAAGTAAAATTGTAGCAGTTGGTAAAAACTATTCTGCCCATGCTGTCGAAATGGGCGGGGAAGTTCCCAAGGAGCCAATTTTATTCTTAAAACCAACGACAACATTAATTTCTCCTGACGATGAAATTGCTTTGCCGCCACAGTCTAAACGGGTAGAGTACGAAGGTGAACTAGCCTTGGTGATTGGGGAACGTTGTTTTAACTTAACCCCAAATCAGGCGATCGCAACAATTTGGGGTTATACAATCGCTAATGATGTCACTGCTAGAGATATCCAACGCAGCGATAGCCAATGGACAAGGGGCAAGGGTTTTGACACATTTTGTCCGTTGGGGCCTTGGATTGTGCGTGAAATTAATCCATCGTCAATGTTACAAACTTTTATCAATGATGGCAAAAAACCCCTACAATCTGCGGCGATCGATGAGATGGTATTTTCGCCAGATTACATCGTTTCCTACATTAGTCAAATTATGACCCTTCTTCCTGGAGATGTCATTCTTACGGGTACTCCCGAAGGCGTAGGGCCAATGCAAGAAGGCGATCGCGTTTATATAGAAATCGAAGGTATCGGTAAGCTGCAAAATACCGTCATTTTGCGAGAGCCTTTGCCTATTGATGAAGAAATTGAAGAAAGTGAAATTGATTAAAATTAAGAGATGGTACTTGTCACCCTCTCTTAATTTTTGAGAAAAAATTTGTGAGGACATTTTCAGAAACATTTTTGTTGAAATCTCTGTCTTTTTTTTAATGTATGGTCAGCCCTAAAGTTGAACGATGATTTTCTAATGTAATCAATCTAAGCAACTTAATCTCCAAAGCGAAAACGCCTCAAGAGAAACCAAACAGACAGAAAAGCATTGGGGGGAAATTTATGTTTCGCTATTGTTCACTAAACTTACATACCTGCTAATCCTATGAAAGCGCAACAATCACTCAAACTTGCGATCGCTATGAGTTTACCTTTAGCGATCGCGATCGCTCTCCCCAGTGTTGCTCAAATTATTCCCGTGGAAACTAAACCTAGTTCCACAACTACCCCGAGCCCTAGTACTATTCCATCGGATACCCCCAACGATAAAGCCACTAATCCCACCGACAACAAAACCGCAAGATTTAGCTGTCAAGTTCGCCAAGGGCAATACATTGTGGTGTATCAACCTAAGAGTCAACCTCAAAAATATTTCCCTTGGGCTGCTCCTAGCACTATGGGTGATGCTTGGTCGCCTGAGCGCCGTTGCAATGAAATTAGTCGCCGTCTAGAGCGATATCGTCCCGATGGCTTGTTGGAAATGCGAACTAGCACAGAAAATGGCTATAACGTTATCTGTGCAACCACTGATAAAAATTCTGCTTGTCGGATTGTCCTGACAGTTCCCAATGGTCAAGATCCGATCGCCACTCGCGATAAGGTCTTTGGAAATCTCACCACTGCGGATAGTGGTCAACAGACCACTGCTGTAAATACTTATCAAGGTCGCGATCGCACTTTAAACATCATCACTGGTAATCTTGGTTTAGGTGGCATTGATCTTTCAAATATCAATGGCATCCTCGGCTCAGTCTTATCAAGCAATCGACCCGCAGCTAGGTCTAATGTTCGTGGAGACAACTTGTACTTGAAGCCATTTTTAGATCCTAGCGATGGTGGTACTGGTGCTGGCTTAGGAAATAGCAATTTCAACGGTGGTCGGAAACTCAACCCTGATAATTTTCGTTAAACAAAAAGGGTGCACTAAGTGCGCCCTTTTTGTTTAACGAAAAGACTTGCTTTGCAGGTCTTTTCTAATGATTAAGCTTCGTTTAGAGCAGCAATACCGGGCAAGATTTTGCCTTCGAGCAATTCTAAGCTTGCACCACCACCAGTAGAGATGTGACTCATCTTCTCAGCAACGCCAACCTTCTCAACGGCAGCTACGGAGTCACCACCACCAATAATTGTGATTGTGCCTTTTTCAGTCAAACCAGCCAGAGTATGGGCGATCGCTTCAGTACCAACGGCAAACTTATCAAATTCAAATACGCCCATAGGACCATTCCAGATCACCGATTTCACATCAGCAAGCGCTTCTTGGAAAACCTTTATGGAGTCAGGACCAATATCTAAGCCCAACCAACCATCGGGAATATTTTCGACACTTACAGTCTTAGCATTCGCATCAGGACTGAATTTATCGGCAATCACCACATCGGTAGGTAGCAATAGCTTTACACCACGTTCCTTTGCTTTTGCTTCTAATGCACGAGCCAACTCTAGTTTGTCTTCTTCAACGAGGGAGTTACCAACACTTAAGCCACGAGCCTTGTAGAAGGTGAATATCATACCGCCGCCAATGAGCAGCACATCAACCTTATCAAGCAGGGTTTCGATCACACCAATTTTACTGGAAACCTTAGAGCCACCAACGATCGCCGCCAAAGGACGCTGAGGATTGTCGATCGCACCGCTTAGATATTGCAATTCTTTATCCAGCAAGAAACCAGCTACCGAGGTGCTAATAAACTTAGTTACGCCCTCAGTAGAAGCATGGGCACGGTGAGCAGTACCAAAAGCGTCATTTACATAAATATTAGCTAGGGAAGCCAACTTTTTAGCAAATTCAGGATCGTTTTTTTCTTCTTCAGGATAGAAACGAACGTTTTCTAGTAAAGCGACATCGCCATTGTTGAGGGCGTTGACCTGTGCGGAAACCACATCACCAATCGAGTCATCGGTTTTAACTACGGGCTTGCCAATCAACTCTGATAAACGAGCTGCAACAGGGTTAAGGCGAAGGCTTTCAGTAACACCCTTAGGTCTGCCAAAGTGACTAACAAGAATTACACGCGCACCAGCATCAGCCAAATACTTGATCGTTGGCAAAGCTGCCCGAATACGGGTATCGTCGGTGATTTTACCAGTTTCGTCTTGAGGAACGTTAAAATCGACTCTGACTAATACCTTTTTGCCTGCCAATTCAGCAGCAGTCAAGCTTGCTAGGTTCTTTTTCGCCATAAAATTTTATTTTTTTAGTATTTAAAGTTGCTTTTTTACAAAGTCTTAATAATCTTACACAAAATATGTCCACATCTCACTATGCCTGAGTAAAAATACTTACTATCAAATTCATGATTATTTTATGGCACTAGTCAACCCAATCTTTAGGAAAGTAAAGCCCCGTCATGATAGCAACTTCAGTAGATAAGGAAAAGGAGGATATAGCCCGAATCGCCATAGCAGGAGTCTTAAGTCTTCCCTAAGCTCCGATGAGGGCTTACCCAGTTGTGATGATCTAAGCGTCGTATTGTAACTGCTCGTTGCAATATATTATTGAGTTGCTCGATGACAGTCTCAATAATTGAACGCTTGCGACTTAACAACTTGTCAGTTAAGCGCATCAAACGGTTCTTCATATTGCGTTTGGGCAACGCCAAAAACTCGTGACCTTTGTCTTTGCTGTAATCCATTGCCGAGCAATAACTGCTGCCACTTTGGTTCAAATATTTGCCAAAAATCATCGACATTGCAGAAAAGGGCTTCTAAACTATTAGTCATGGGAGTTGCCTCGCTGAACTGGTTTCTCTTATTTTCAGCTTATCGGTTTCTCCCTTTTTTGTCCTTTTCCTTATCCCGAACTCACGTTACTTATCTAATGCGCCATCACCAATTATTTGCCCTGCGATCGCATTTCTCTTTAACCTTTTCCCTCTGACACGATCTAACAGTCTCGGATAATCCTGATTTGGAGTTGGAATGCTAACTTGCTTGTGGGATTTCGACCGTTTTTTTTAGGTGACAAGTTTCATCCCAAAACTTCAATTGAAGTTTCCGTGTGATAATTAGCTATTGTGGTATTACCGATCAAGGAAACTTCTCCCTATCTTGACACTTTTGGTCAACTCTTAATCTCAAAAAGTCAGTTTTATCCGAAAGCCCAACCTAATTTAAAAGCCCAACCTAATTTATAAGAGGTCTAATATTAGTATGTTCGAGAATGCTCGTGTATTTCTTTCACAGATTGATAATTACCCGATCTCATCAACACTAGAGAAACAGATAGCAAATAGCGATCGCGCTTTATTTATTCTGCATGACCAATTGAATCTTGCTGTTTTTCCTACAGAGTTACTCGACCGTAAGCCAATTCTAATATTTGTCGAATCTCTAGCCTATGCAACCGCCATCCCGCATCACAAACAGAAATTAGTTTATATGTTGAGCGCCCAAAGGCACTTTGCAATTAACTGCTATCAGAAGGGATTTCTCATTTTTAATCTATTCACCGAGGGGTTTTATACTGATGCTTTAGAAGAATTCCTCGCACGTTATCCAAATATAGATTTAACCTATATGCAGCCTTCTGAATGGGATACGAGATCGCAGATGGCAGCGTTAGCAAATATATTTGGTAATCGCATTAAGGCTTTACCTAATCAGTTTTTCATTGCAGATGTAGAGAAATTTAGACCTAAAATCAAAAAAGGTTATCGCCTAGAAACTTTTTATCGAGAATTACGAAAACAGACAGACTATCTGATGCAAGATGGTAAGCCCATTGGTGGCAATTGGAACTACGACAAAGAGAACCGCAAGGCATTACCTAAACAGACAATAATTCCAGAGATTCCAGAAATTAAACCTGATCCCATTACTCAAGAAGTAATTGAACTAATCCACAAATATCTACCCAATTCATTTGGGAAGTTAGATAAATTTATTTATGCAGTAACTCGCGATCGCGCCCTAGATCTAGCTCAATTATTTATCGAAACCCGCTTATCAAGCTTTGGAGCTTACGAAGACGCAATCAAAGTAGGTGAACCATTTCTATTTCACTCAGTGTTATCTATATATCTCAATAATGGATTGCTCTTACCACAGGAGATCTGTGAAATAGCGATCGCTGCCTATAAAAAAAATTTAGCTCCTCTGAATTCCGTTGAAGGATTTGTACGCCAGATTCTTGGATGGAGGGAGTATATTCGCGTTTATTATGAAGCAAAAATGCCAGATATTCGTGAGAGTAATTATTTTGGATTCGTCAACAATTTGCCACAGTTTTATTGGGATGCAAACACAGATTTGCTATGTCTTAAGGATGCGATCACCCAAGTTTTAAATTACGGCTATTCACATCACATTCAACGCTTGATGGTCTTAAGTAATTTCAGCAATCTCATCAACACCGATCCACGCCATCTAAACCGATGGTTTTGGCTTGCCTATGTGGATGCCTATGAATGGGTTGAACTGCCAAATGTACTAGGAATGTCTACCTTTGCGGATGGAGGCATATTAGCATCTAAGCCTTATGTATCGGGAGGTAACTATATCAATAAAATGAGCAACTGTTGCTCGCAGTGCAAATACAATGTAAAGGGAAAAACAGGCGAAACTGCTTGTCCATTTAATTATTTATATTGGAACTTTGTCGATAAACATCGCGAAAGCTTTATTGAAAATGGAAGAGTTTCACTCATGGTTAATGCTTATGATAAAAAGACAGAAAATGAGAAACAAGAAATTTATCTATCAGCAATCAAATTTATAAAAGACTTGCCGATGAAGCGATCGCAACCCTAAAACGCCCTCTCCAATCTCCTAACAAAAGCCGAATCCCGATCGCAACTCAACTCTAAATACTCATTGGTTTAGTTGCGATCGCATTTTACTAATCCGCAACATAAAAAATCTTGGTTAGCAATAATGATGTCACACTAACCGTTACAAAATGCGATCGCATCTTGTAAGACCTACCGATCCAGCGTTAAAACAAATTCAAAAATTCAGTTACTACCGATTCTGCATCCTTGCGACAGTCACTAGCCGTAAATCTTTTGGCAACGATGCGATGTTGTTCGGCAAGGGGAGGAAGTGGAAATATAAATTCACGCATTGATTTTAGAGAAACATTTTTGATTGTCGAACCAGTTGCTGAAGAGAATGCATATTGTAGAAAATAGTTGCTATTAAGTACTCTCTTTGTAAAATGTTTATCAATTGACGTGAGCAAATTGAAATAACAGGCACTTTTCCCTAGAACTATATTCTCATTATTATAAAAAGCAATATTCCCTATTCAATACTGCGGACAAATAAAAAAAGGAGACAAAAAAGCTATTCATCGGATAAGGTGCAAGTGTTGAAACAAAACACCAAATGAATAGCATCATCGATATAGTACCGAAGATAGAGAGTAAAGTACAACAGAAATTTCTATCAATGC
>CALRWX020000130.1:0-8125 GCA_943371975.1 Pseudanabaena sp. UWO311
CCGCTTCGCGGCGCAACTTTACTTTGGGTTTGACTTAACGACTGCGCGAAGCGACCCTAATCTGTATAGTAAGATGTGTGACGTTTTGCCCCATCTACCTGCCCGTTTTAGCCCAAAGATTTCATGAAAATTGCCACTTGGAATGTAAACTCGGTTCGTACCAGAATTACCCATATCTGTGATTGGCTGCAAGCAAATCCTGATGTTGACCTATTGTGTTTACAAGAGACAAAGGTGATTGATGCTGATTTTCCTCTTCCACCTTTCAGAGATTTGGGCTATCAGACTTATATTTATGGTCAGAAGTCCTATAACGGTGTGGCGATAATTGCGCGATCGCCTTTAGCAAATATTCAAACAGGCTTTGCGTCGGTATTAGGAGAAATTACTGAGCCTAGTTTAGATGATCAGAAACGGCTAATTACAGCGCAATTTGGGGATATTCAAGTGGTGAATATGTATGTCCCCAATGGCTCAGAGATAGATAGCGAGAAGTATGAGTACAAATTGCGTTGGTTAAAGTTATTGCGCGAATATTTACAAGCTTTGCTACTAAAAAATCCCAATGTCCTAATTTGCGGTGATTTTAATGTGGCGATCGCTGATCTTGATATTTATGATCCCAAGGGTCGAGAGAAAAAGGTGATGTCCACAGATATTGAGCGTGAGACTTTAGCAGAAGTCCTAAATCTGGGATTCAAGGATGTATTTCGGAAGTTTGAGGCCGTCGGTGGGTACTATAGCTGGTGGGATTATCGTTCGGGTGGTTTTGCTCGCAACAGAGGCTGGCGAATTGACTACCATTTCCTTACTGAGTCTTTGTATGATAGAGCAACTGCTTGTGTAATTGATGTTGCACCTCGCAAGCTCATTCAACCGAGCGATCATACTCCCGTCGTTGTAACAATTGATTAGATTATGAAATACCGCATCTTTTTGGCGATCGCGCTTCTCATTCTGCTTTTGTTTCCCTCGGCAGTATGGGCAGCGAATCCAAGCCAAATTGTCAAACTACAAAACACTAGAACCTGTCAAGTTTGTGATTTGACAGGGGCTTATTTACCAGTTAGTAACTTAGACTATACTTATGTACTTTCGTCCGACCTCAGTCGAGCTAATTTAATAGGTTCTAGTATCAAGTTCTCTAATCTCAGTCGAGCTACTCTCAATGGGACAAACCTGAGTCATGCCAGTTTTAAGCATACGAAACTGTTACTCACGGATTTTACTAATGCCATTTTCAATCAAACCGATTTAACAGAAGCCGATCTGACCAGTGCAACAATATCAGAATCTCAATTAGCTAAAGCAAAGCTATGCCAAACAATCCTTCCCAATGGAATAGAATCTAATCGGGATTGTTAAAACCCAAATAATTAAAAAAAGTGTTGCGAAGCAACACTTTTTTTAATTATTTGGGTTTTAAATAGAGAGTTAGTGCATTGCACCAACTCTCTATTTAAATATTTTGCCCAAGATCTTCTAATGATTCTCCTGTGACTCGGCAGATGCGCCAATCAGGAAGAATTTCCGCGCCAATCCCTTTGTAAAAAGCGATCGCAGGTTCATTCCAATCTAAAACTGACCACTCAAAGCGACCATATCCCCTAGATACCGCGATTTTAGCAAGATTGGTAATGAGTGCTTTACCAATTCCTGTACCCCGATATTCTGCCAATACAAATAAATCTTCAAGATAGATACCACGACGGGTAAGGAAGGTAGAATAGCTGGTAAAAAAGAGTGCAAATCCCACAATTTGATTTGGTTCTATCTCAGCAACGATCGCTTCAATGCAAGGACTTGCCCCAAATAAATCTTCTTGGAGAGACTCGATATTACCAGTGACTTTATCGGACAGCTTTTCGTATTCTGCAAGGGCTTGAATTAGAGAAAAAATATCTGGAACATCATTAATCGTGACGGGACGAATCGTAAATTTAGTTTGAGTCATTTTTCTGAAATTAGTAGATTTTTCCTGTAGGATCAACTTAACAAAAGTTAATTTTACTGATCAAATATTTCTCCAACCTACTATGAATCTGACTTTAACTCCATCGCAAATATTACTCTATGGCATTGCGATCGCAGGGGGACTTATTTATTTACCTTACATTGTCGTTGCCTATGGACGTTTGAGCATAGGTATTGATATGAATGCTCCGCGAGCAATGTTCGATCGCTTGCCAGACTATGCAAAACGAGCAACATGGGCGCATCAAAATTCCTTCGAGACTTTTGGCTTATTTGCGGCGGCGGCACTCACAACCTATGTATCTAACGCTGCTTCCGATAAGACTTCGCTATATGTATTAGCATTTTTGGCAGCAAGATTCCTATTTACCTTGTTTTATATTCTGGATTTGCCTTGGTTGCGATCGCCGATGTGGGCAATTAGCATGGTCTGCATTGGTGGGCTATTTTCAGTAAGCCTTTTCTAAAAAAAGAAGCGGCAATATGCCGCTTCTTTTTTATTTGTGGAGCGCAGTGATATCTAAGCCATCAATGGGTTGGAAGAATGCTAATAATCTATTTGCAATCTTAATAACACCATTTTGAACATTAGATTCAATGTTCAAAGGCATCACAGGATCATGTAATGACAGGCGTAATAGAAACCATCCATTCTCATCTTTAGCAGTACAGGAAACGCGGATACCTTCGTAGTTGTTAGGTACAATTTCCCAATCTGTTTGAGTAGCGGCAAAAGTTTGTAAATCGTTGATTACGCGATCGCCTAGAGTTTTAAAATTCTCCACCAGCATCTTGATCCGAAACTCTTCACTTTCCGCAGGTTCTTGCAGATTCACAATCAGATCTGTGAGTGATTTTCCTGCAAGTTTTGACTTTGCTAATTCAATCAACAGCTTACTCACCAAATAAGCGCCATCATCAAGGAAATAATTCTCCTTCATCGCTCCATGTCCCGAAGTCTCGATCGCCAGCCAAGACTCTTGCCCTAACTGGTTTAAACGGATTGACTCGTTAATTACATTTTTGTAACCTCGTTTAAAGCGATGATGCGTACCTTGTAACTGCTGGATAAATATGGCTAAACCATCGGAAGTAATCGAATCGGTGACAATGGTTGATTGGGGATGCTCCAGCAAAATAATTGCGGAAATTAGGGCAATCAAACGATTACGATTAAGTTCTTTGCCAAATTGATCCACCGCCGCACTGCGATCGACATCGGTATCAAAAATAATGCCAAAATCTGCCTTCTGCTCAATTACAGCATTACAAATGGAAGTCATTGCAATCTTATCTTCAGGATTGGGAACATGATTAGGAAATGTGCCATCAGGATCGAGAAACTGACTACCCGTAATATCTGCACCCAGAGGCTCTAAAACTTTGCTAGCATAGAACCCCCCTGCGCCATTTCCTGCATCGACAATAATCTTTAAATCCCGAAGTGGTTGTTCGTAATGATCGGGATGATTAACAGATTCGCGAATTTTAGTTACAAATTGCTGGGCATACACAGATATAAAATCATGCTTGGTAATGTTACCAATAATTGAGGAGATAGAAAATTCATTTTTTTCTGCAAGCTTGAGAATATCAGTAATATCCTGGTTTTCTAAACCACCTTGGGCTGTAAAAAATTTTAATCCATTACGATTAAAGGGCAAATGACTCGCTGTAAGCATAATTGCGCCATCGCATTGGAAGCCATCTGTAACTGTACTCATAAACATCGCAGGCGTTGAGGCGATCGCAAAGTCATACACTTGACAGCCGAGGGAAATGATTCCTTCCATCACAGCTTGCATTAATTCTGCACCCGATAATCGACTATCACGCCCAACAGAAATCAATAGTTCTGGGACAGGTTTTTGGGATTTTTGGGATAACCAAGTTGCAAAGGCTTGTCCTAATACTTTCGCCACTTCGGGGGGTAGGTTTACCTGCTCATTAGGAACACCATCGATCGCGACACCACGAATATCTGAACCATTCTGAAGCTTCTTCCAATTAAAATCTTGCATAATTATTTTTTATAGGTGATTGCGATTGTTATATCCTAAAACATCTAACTTTTAGTATTTGAATTGTCTAATGTCTAAAAACTATAGGATCACCTTGCTTCCTGGTGACGGTATTGGTCCTGAAATTATGAAAGTAGCGGTGGCAGTTTTGCAAGCGATCGCGCCAAAATTTGATCTGACCTTTGCCTTTGAGACGGCTCTAATCGGTGGTGCGGCGATCGATGCAACGGGGCATCCATTACCCGATGAAACTTTACAATCATGCAAAAATAGTGATGCAGTGTTACTGGCTGCTGTCGGTGGCGAAAAATGGGACTCCCTGCCATCACATCTTCGCCCTGAACAGGCTCTGCTAGGCTTACGCAGTGGCATGGAACTATTTGCAAATTTACGTCCTGCTCAGATTTTGCCCCAGTTAATTGATGCGTCAACCTTGAAACGTGAAGTCGTAGAAGGCGTAGATATCTTAGTAGTGCGTGAACTCACGGGCGGTATTTATTTTGGCAAGCCGAAGGGCATTGTCGCCGATGAAAATGGTGTACGTCGAGGCTTTAATACGATGGTGTATACCGAGCCAGAAATTGATCGCATTGCCAAAGTTGGTTTTGAAGCTGCCCAAAAACGTCGTGGTTCCGTTGTGTCTGTCGATAAATCCAATGTATTGGATGTGTCTCAACTATGGCGTGAGCGTGTAACTGCTATTTCCAGCGCCTATCCTGATGTGCAGCTATCGCATATGTATGTGGATAATGCGACGATGCAAATTATCCGCAACCCTAAACAGTTTGATGTAATTCTCACCAGTAACTTATTTGGCGATATTCTCTCTGATGCCGCAGCAATGCTAACAGGTAGCATCGGGATGCTGCCATCTGCAAGCATCGGAGTTGCTGGTAACCCAGGGGTGTTTGAGCCTGTGCATGGCTCGGCTCCTGATATTGCAGGTAAAGATTTGGCGAACCCTTTGGCGCAGGTTCTCAGTGCGGCGATGCTGTTGCGCTATGCCTTTAACGAAGGGGATGCTGCTGATGCGATCGAAGCGGCAGTAAATAAAGTTCTTGATTCTGGTAAACGAACAGGCGACATTATGGCTGATGGTTACGAAAAATTGGGATGTATCGCCATGGGCGAGGCTCTACTAGAGGCAATCTAAAGAATAAAGGTGGTACTTTGTACCACCTTTATTTTCTAGCGTTGATTGACTTTGACTGATGTTGGGGACTGTTGCTTAATGGTAAAAAAGTTAATTGTGGGATTAGACAAAACTTCTATATCACTAACTTATCTTGACTTAACTAATTCTTCATCTCGATCTTGCCATCGACTACGCATGGGAGAAATTTCTATAGGAGTAGATATTAAGGTTGGACTAGCATTAACTTTATTCTCGTTAGGGCGGTTCAAGGCAATATCACTCTCATAGATGCGAGTGCGGCTATAAACCCTTTGGCGCAATGAGGCGATACTTTGGGCAATGCGTTCATCAGAATTTGCTGAGACTGTTAAGGGATCGCGCATAGCATTATATTCTCGTTCAACTCTGGCATAAATTCTTTTGCGATCGCTAACATTTGCTTTTGCAACATATGCTGGGCGAGTCAGTGAGCCTATTTCCTGCTGCGATCGCGCTTTGATTTCAGCAATAACCTCAGACTCATCTAGCAAAAGTGACGTTTTACCATCTTGAGATGATTTTGGCGAATCATTAGGCTTAGCAGGAGGGCTAATTTTTGGCAATTTGATCCCCGCAGGAGAAGGGTTAACCCCCTCTAGTGCTTGTTTGCCAAATTTATATGCCACTAGTCCAGCCACGGAACCTACAACTACCATGCCTAATAGCAATAACAGACTATAGGTAAGCCTAAATTTTTTAGGTGGCTTTTTTTTCTTGCGGAGACGCTTTTCGGGGTTTTCGGGTTGGGTTGTTGCCATCACAAACTTGTTTAGCTAAAATTTCCCTTGGGCAACCTACAAGGTAGCTCTCTTGATAGCATATAATACTTACGGCTATAATCACAATATTACCAAGGTTGGCTGACTGGTAAAGCAAACGACTCATAATCGTTGATATGTCGGTTCGATTCCGACACCTTGGATACTAGAAACAGCTAACTGTAACTAAATTACACCGTGCATCCTCTTACATGGTTGGACACTTTTGGACACATTTAGCTTGTTTTTGACTATGGTTTGACTATGATTTGACTATGAATTCTGTTGTCATAGTCACAAGCAAACGAGTTCATAGTCAAATGTATGTACGCATCTAAAGATCGGCAAAACAAAGGTACTGTAAGCATTGAGGTGTTTCAGGAACGGCTAAGATTAAGATTGCCAAGACAGCTTTTTGATGGTAAGCAAAAATACTTAACGCTAGGTCTATCAAATACTAAGATCAATCTCAAAATTGCTGAGGCAAAAGCTCAAGAAATACAGACTGACATCGTTCTGGAGCGATTTGACTACACCCTAGACAAATATCGTCCTACCCATTTAAAACCTGTGACTATGATTCATAGTCAACAGGTTTTAAACCTTGGGGCATTGTGGGATAAGTATATGGAGTTCAAAAAGCCGATCGCCTCTCCTAGCACTATTGGCAATCAATACGCAGGATTTACCCGTGCGATCGCGCTTTTGCCATCACAAAATCTCAAAGATTCCATCATGATTAGAGATTGGATAGTTGCTAATAAGCCGCCTAATGCTGCTAAGCGTTTGATTGTACAACTCAATGCTTGCTGTAAATGGGGCATGAAATCAGGATTAATCACTGAAAACCCATTTTTAGATATGGCATCTGAGATAAAGTTGCCCAAAAATCAGCGTGGTGAGGAGAATGAAATTACACCTTTTACAAGGGAAGAGCGTGATCTGATTATTGAGACTTTTGCAAAGCATCCTCACTATAGCTATTACACAGCCTATGTCCAGTTTTGCTTTTTTACAGGTTGCAGACCTAGTGAGGCGATCGGACTGCAATGGAAGCATATTGATTTTGATAATAGTGTAGTTAAGTTTAGACAGGCTGTTGTTTTTGGTGAAGGCTATCAGCCTACAGTCAAAGATGGCTTAAAGACACAAGAAAAGCGAGACTTCCCAATTAACAATCAATTACGAGAAATTTTGATTACTCACAAGCCTGAAGGGGCTAAACCGAATGACTTTGTTTTCCCTGCTAAGGAAGGCGGATTTATTCGGGTTAATAACTTTGCAAATGTGGCATGGCGCAAAGTTTTAGAAAGTTGTGGGATTGAGTACCAGAAACCCTATCAGGCAAGACACACATTCATTACTTTATGCCTTGATGCTCATATCGAAGTTAAAGATGTAGCTAAGTGGGTTGGTAACTCTCCAGAGATTATTTACCGTCACTATGCTGCTCATTTGCGTAGCCTTGTTGTACCAGAGTTGTAAATTAAGCAAAACAAACAGTAATAACTAATTCACGGGTCTAGGTAATGACATCATCATCGGAATCACAAGTAATAAACGGAAGATACGGAAGATACTGTTATGCAACTTTTGAATTTATTGGACATACTAGTATCAACACACGTTGTAATGCTCGTTTCCATTGGAAAGATGTAGGTTCAGAAGTAGGAACTGAATTAGAGCAGATTGCTTACTTTATCTCTAATTTGCCAGATACTGACCTTCTAGAAGGTGGGCAAGATCTTCATTATGGAATTTTACAGGAATGGGTTTATTGCAAAGATAAATGCATTAAGATAGCTAGATGCTTTCTAGCTGAAAAAGGGGCGAATAGCGATCTATTACTGAACTTGCTAAAGGCTGATGAAATCGATCAATTCACATATGAGTTTAGATGGATAGAAACAGACTTGTATAAGAATCTCTGGATGATGATTACTACTCATAAAACAGTAATTGTAGAGAGCATGAAAAAAAATTGGAAATATCCATTTAGCTCCGAAATAGAACTATTTTGTCAAATTATACGAGAAGATCTGGAAGGAGAGTATAATGCTCCCTATAAATCGGACAGGAGATTAAGATAGAAAAGCTGCCAGAAATCACCAAGAAAGTATGGAGAGAATAAAAACAATGCAACGAAAAAAACACAGTGCAGAATTCAAAGCCAAAATAGCGCTGGAAGCAGCGAAAGG
>CALRWX020000131.1:0-7463 GCA_943371975.1 Pseudanabaena sp. UWO311
AATCCATTCTGCGTTCGATTGCTCCGAGAACCACTGAACAGCTTCATGAGGCTATCACTCTCGCTTTCAATTCTGTCTCCGAATCTGACTTCTTTGGCTGGTTTTATGAATGTGATGCTCGTATCACGCTCATTTGAAAACCGCTATAAGAGACGCGATTCGCGTCTCTTATATTAATCTCTGTGGTGACTGCTGTATAAGAACAAGGGGCTTAAGCCCCTTGTCTCAGAGTTAGTTACACTTCGCCGATGTATTTCAAGACAACTACGCTTAGCGGAGGTGCAGTCACATCGATGGAATAAGGTTTACCGTGAGTGCCATAGTCATCAGTATATTTACCGCCCAGATTACCAATGCCACTACCACCATAGATCGGCGCATCACTATTGAGAACTTCCTTATAGAAGCCTCTCTCAGGAACACCAATGCGATAATTGTGATGGGGAACGGGGGTGAAATTACAGACTACGAGAACAAACTCACCATCTGTTCCTTTACGCAAGAAAGAGATCACCGAGTTTTGGGTATCGTTGCACTCAATCCATTCAAAACCTGCTTCGGAGAAGTCTTGGGTGTATAGCTCAGGTAACGATCGCAATAGCTGGTTCAGATCGCTGACATAGCGCTGGAGGTTCTTGTGGCTAGGATATTGCAGCAAATTCCATTCCAGATCACCCCATACATTCCACTCCGCCCATTGTCCAAATTCCATGCCCATAAACATGGTTTTCTTACCGGGGTGGGTGAACATATAGCCATAGAGACATCGCAGGTTGGCAAACTTCTGCCATGCATCCCCTGGCATCTTGCCGATCATCGGACTCTTGCCATGCACAACTTCATCATGGGAAAGAGCTAACATGAAGTTCTCACTGAAGGCGTACCAGATACTGAAGGTGACATAGTTATTGTTTTGTCCACGGAAATAGGGGTCAAGCTTGAAATAATCGAGCATGTCATGCATCCAGCCCATATTCCACTTCAGGTTAAAGCCTAAGCCTCCTGAATAAGCAGGCCATGTCACCATCGGCCAGGATGTGGATTCTTCAGCGATCGATAAAGCTCCGGGGTAATAGGTGAAGAGAATACTGTGCAAGTGACGGAATAGCTCGATCGCTTCAAGACTTTCGCGTCCACCATACTCATTAGGTAGCCATGTGCCTGCTTCACGATTGTAATCACGATAGATCATTGAGGCGACAGCATCCACACGAATACCATCGATGTGATATTTATCGAACCAGAACAGTACATTAGCAATTAGAAAATTTTTAACTTCACTACGCTTGTAATTAAAGATTTTGGTTCCCCATTCCTTATGCTCACCAATGCGCTCATCGGAGGGTTCATAAAGAAATGTGCCATCGAAGAAAGATAAGCCATGACCGTCTTTCGGGAAATGGGCAGGAACCCAGTCCAGAATGATCCCAATATCACTTTGGTGACACTTGTCGATAAAATACATCAAGTCTTGGGGTGTGCCATAGCGCGAAGTTGCGGCATAATAGCCCGTCACTTGATAACCCCATGAGCCATCAAAAGGATGCTCAGCGATTGGCATCATTTCAATATGGGTATAGCCCATCTCCTTGACGTAGGGGATTAGGTCTTCTGCAAGTTCACGATAGGTGAGAAATCTTGCCCCCGGCTTTAGATCGGCGGCGGATACGCTCTGATAGCCATCGGCGGGCGGAGTGGCACTAGAAGCATGCATCCATGATCCAAGATGAAGTTCGTAGACAGAAATAGGTTTTTTGAGTGGGTCTTCGGTACGCCGTGTTTCTAGCCACTTTTGATCGCTCCATTCATAGGTACTGAGATCAGTGACAATGGATGCTGTTTTTGGGCGTACTTCTTGAAAGTAGCCATAGGGATCGGATTTTTCGTAAATATGCCCTTCAGGACTTTTAATTTCGTACTTATAAACAGTGCCAACTACCAGAGCAGGAACGAACAGATCCCAGATGCCTGTATTTCCCTTCCGCATTTGATGCTTGCGTCCGTCCCAGCTATTAAAATCACCAATAATGGACACATTGCGAGCATTGGGAGCCCAAACTGCGAAATAAACGCCATTCACACCGTCAATGGTGGTGGTGTGTGCGCCCATTTTTTCGTAAATCTGGTAATGGTTTCCTTCACCAAATAGATAGGCATCAAACTCGGTTAGTAATGGTGATTTGAAGTAGTAGGGATCGTGAATTAGGCGATCGCTGCCATCGGATTTGACTTTAAACTGATAACTAAAGAGGTGGGGCGCGTCAGTGATAACACATTCAAAAAAATGGGGATGATGCACTGAATGCATCGGATATTCTTTGTGTTGATCGGGCGTAACTACGGATACTGCCTCTGCGTCGGGTAGATATGCTCTAACCACCCATACCGACTTACCATCTTGCTCAATTTCATGGGGGCCAAGGACTGTAAACGGGTCGTGGTGCTGATTCCACACAATGCGATCAATTTGCTCGGTGGGGATGGTTGGGGTCATATCTCTTTTAGTAAACGCACATACTTAAATTACTGCATATTATTCCCTAAATTACGGAGCGTAATCTAAACTAAAGACTGATGTACGCCTTTTTTATTTTTTATGTACATAAAAAAGATGTAAAATCAAGATTCTCAAAAACATGTCGATCCGAGACATTGCTGAAATTGGGCAATGATTTCAGGGGTTAGTTCTTTTTCTAGTTAAACGTTTTCTCGCTGTGCTAATGCTACTTCTATTATCGAGATCGAGGTTTACGAGTTGGCATCATAGGCGACATTTAGCGATTTAACACAGACCCGTCGGGCATGATCGTTCCAAAAAGATTAGCTTCAGATAAGCTGACTCCATTGAGGTTTGCCATTCTTAAATTGGCTTTGACTAAATTTGTCCCAATTAAAAAAGCTGCATCTAACTTCGCAGAAATTAATTGTGCTCCAGTCAAAACGGCTCCACTCAAGTTAGCATGACTTAAAATTGCATCGCTCAAAATCGTATCTTCCAAAATACTATTGCTCAAATCGGCATTACTCAGAATTGCGTTACTTAGTACTGCACGTTTGAGGTTTGCATGACTCAAATTAGAATTACTTAAGTTAGCATTACTGAGAATGGCATCAGACAAATTTGCATAACTCAGATTGGATTGATTGATTAAAGCATTAATCAAGTCACATTCTTGTAAGTTTGCATTACTTAAATTTGCAGAGCTTAGTTTTGTATCCGATAAATTTGCATTACTTAAATTTGCAAATTCTAAATTTGCATTTGTGAGATCGCTGCGGCGGAGGTCTGCATTTGTGAGATTTGTATTACTTAAAATAGCATTACTAAGATTTGTTTCACTTAAATTGGAACTGCCCAAATCACTTTTATTCAGGTCTGCACCACTCAAATTAGCACCATTAAAGAGCACCTCAGTTAAATCGGCTCCATGCAAGTTTACTAAGCTCAAATCACATCTTTGTAGACATGCTTTCCGTAAATGAGCATTACTCAAATTAGCACCACTAACTTCTGCATCTCTTAAATTTACTTTGTATAAATCTGCTTCCTGTAAATTGGCTTTTACTAGATCGGAACCGCTCAGATTTGCACCTAATAAATTAGCATTGCTCAGATTTGTCCAACGCAGATTTACCCCGCTTAAATTGGCTTCACGGAGAATTGCTCTTCTCAAGTTAGTACCGCTCAAGTTGGGAATTATATCAGGATTTTCGAGTCGCCATCTATTCCAGCTAGCTAATCCTTGGTTCAATATTGCAAGATGCTCAGAATTTCCCATATATCTCCTCCTTATTACCCAATGATTACCCAATGATCTTTATGTGAAGATAAGTCTCTAGAATCTTTCAGGAGCAGGACTACCAAAAAATTATTGACTATTAGTTTGAGCGTAGAGAAATATCAAAATCTAATTCATCTAAAATTTACCTAGGCTATATTGGATTTATCTCACTTGAGACCCCTTATACTCCTATTAATTGCCATTGTGCGAAACAAGAAAAAATCAGGGATTTATGCTTAATCTAAAAAAATGTGTCTGATTTTTTCTTGTCTCCAACCTAGACAAAATGGGCAAGTCTGTCCGACGATAATGCTTTGATTGAAATGTTTGCTCAAAACATCGACTACTCAATTCCATCACCCCTGCATCCGTCTCACCGTCCACCACAAAGTAGCCTAAATCATTAGCCGCCCCACAAAGCCCCGCATAAAACTAGCAGAATCTATCCCAAGCATCCATTTAAAATTTATGCCCCCGCATAGCGCTACTGTCCATACACAAGTTGTCAGCTATATTAGTGAGTTACCAAAGATCCGCTTCAATTCCCCATTAAAAAGGCGGAAGAAGAAAATCTTTCCCCCTTTTTAATGGAGACTGGGGGACAGTCCGAAGCTTAGAAAGAGAAACTTCTACACCGTAAGAGAGCATAAACTCTTGTTTTGTATGAATCCTGTCAAAGTCAGGTGACAAAGCACTGTAGGATCAACTTAGTTGTTATCTTTTTAGTTGTTATCTTTGACCTTACAACATGACTGCGATCGCCCCTAGCTCAAATATTACTTCTCCACAAGCACAAACTATTGATTGGCAAGAGATCGCTGATGCCTTCATAGCCATTGTGGGTGATCGCTATGTAGTCCGCACACGAGAAGAGTTAATTGCCTATGAATGTGATGGACTCACTAGTTATAAACAAGAACCTGCGATCGTGGTTTTGCCAAACACTACAGAGGAAGTGTCAGCAGTCGTCAAAGTATGCGATCGCTACAGACTTCCCTTTGTTGCCAGAGGCTCAGGTACAGGCTTATCGGGTGGCGCATTACCTTTGCCTGACTCCGTACTGATAGCCACATCACGCATGAGAAAGATTTTAGAAGTTGATCTTGAAAACCAGCGCGTAGTAGTACAACCGGGAGTAATCAATAACTGGGTTACACAAGCTGTAAGTGGCGCAGGTTTCTATTATGCCCCTGATCCCTCTAGTCAGATTATCTGCTCCATTGGCGGCAACGTTGCCGAAAACTCGGGTGGTGTGCATTGTCTCAAGTATGGAGTCACCACCAATCATGTACTTGCCGCAAAAATTGTCCTGCCCGATGGTTCGGTCAAAGATATAGGCAGTAAAATCCCTGAAAGTCCGGGATATGATCTGATGGGAATTTTTGTTGGTTCTGAAGGAACTCTTGGCATTGCCACAGAAGTGACTCTCAAAATCCTCAAATCCGCCGAATCAATCCAAGTTCTCTTAGCTGATTTCACTACAGTGGAAGCCGCGGGATCGACTGTTTCCGATGTGATCAGCGCTGGCATTATTCCCGCAGGCATGGAAATTATGGACAATATGAGCATTAATGCGGTGGAAGATACGGTTGCCACAAACTGCTATCCGCGTGATGCGGCTTCCATTCTCTTGATTGAAATTGATGGTTTAGAGAGTGAAGTTGCCGAAAATGCAAGACTTGTTGAAGCAATTTGTTATAAAAATGGAGCGCGAAGTGTAACTACAGCCATAGATCCAGAGCAACGTCTCAGACTTTGGAAAGGGCGCAAAGCTGCCTTCGCCGCTATGGGTCGCCTCAGTCCCGATTACTATGTACAGGATGGAGTCATTCCCCGCACTAAACTTACTTTTGTATTGCAAGAGATTGAGAAGCTGAGCGAAAAGTATGGCTACCATGTTGCTAATGTTTTCCACGCAGGGGATGGAAATCTGCATCCATTGATTTTGTATAACAATGCGGAAGCTGGTGCTCTAGAAACTGTGGAAAAATTAGGCAGCGAAATCCTTAAGCTCTGTGTGCGGGTGGGTGGCAGCATTTCGGGTGAGCATGGTATTGGTGCAGATAAGAAGTGCTATATGTCAGAGATGTTTAGCGATTCAGATTTAGAAACTATGCAATGGGTACGAGATGTCTTTGACCCTCAAGGGCTTGCTAATCCGACGAAGATTTTGCCGACTCCACGCACCTGTGGTGAGGGGGCAAAACCAAGTCATGATGTTAAATATAAATTCGTGGAACGTTTCTAAACAGCCACTCTATAGCGGAGCTACTCACTTAATGACTGATGTTACGTGGAACGAATAGCGCCCTCCCCCCCAGCCCCCTCTCCGATTAAGGGAGAAGGGGAGTGAGACTAATTTCTTGTTCCCTTCTCCCATTTTGGGAGAGGGGCTAGCGGTGAGGGTCTTAGCAACTTTTCCGTAAGTCCTATGAGTTAAATGCTGGTCGCCTAGTTCCTATAAATCTTTTACCTACTGCTAGGAGGAATCTAGAACAATTAGCAATCCTAAATCCTTTGAGGAAGAGCACCCCACTGGGGCGCTCTTCCTCAAACCAATCCTAAATCTTGGTAATGATGGCGCGATCAAATACTTTGCCATCGGTGGAGATCGCCTTGGTGATGATTTTATCTTGATAGACATCAAAAGTAATGAAGCTAAATTGTGAACTCACAAAGGCAGTTTGCGGAGACTTCCCAAATTTATATAAAGGTGCGCCGCCGCCGCCATTCACAATATAGACTGTGCCATCAATGGGAATGGAGCGTTCATAGCCATGATCATGTCCGCATAGATAGATAGAAACTTTGTGTTTCGCAAATATAGGCGCAAGTTTGGCAACTAATTCCCGATCGCCACCATGTCGCCCCGATGAATAAAGGGGATGGTGTCCATAGACAATTTTCCAAGGGGCAGTGCTTTTAGCCAGTTGGAGATCTAGCCAAGCCAGTTGTGCTTCCCAAGGAGCATTGTCATTAGTATCAAGGGCAAAAAATTCTATTTTTCCTTCCTGCACATTACCTTTCGTGAAGGCATAGTAGCGATCGCTCATGTTAAAAGGCTTGTAATTAATCTGATCTAGCCCATTGTTGGATTTGATAATGTCGTGATTGCCTAGCACTGCATAAAATTGCACATTTTCCTTCAGCAATGGGGCATAGGGTTCTTCAAAATATGCCTTGGCTAATTTAATTTCACCATAGGAATAAATGTTGTCACCTGCCATCAACACAAAGGCATAGGGCTTTTGCTGGTAAGTTCCCCACATCGATTTGGCAACGGCAGCTTGATCGGGACTACCAAAGCCATTATCAGCGATCGCCGCAAAGCGTAATAGCGGCTCTTCAGTAGTTTCAAGACTAATTTCCGAGTTTGAGTCAGTAAGATTATTGCTTGTATTTTCAGTTTTTGGGGTTGCAAATGAAGCATACTGGCTATCAGATGACGCTTTGGACTTGGCGATCGCGTCATAAATCAAAGAGCCAATAACTGGGACGCCAATGAGTACTCCACCTAACGCAAATAAAATCTGACGACGTTTCATAAAATTTTTAAGCAAATCTGATTTGCCTGACTTTTATTCAATCTTAAACAAAGAGGCGGCAAGATGTGCCGTCTCTTTAACCAATATCTTTAGTAAGTCCCTATACAGAATTACACATCCAAACCCAGAAGGTTTC
>CALRWX020000132.1:0-7420 GCA_943371975.1 Pseudanabaena sp. UWO311
AGAGGCTTCGGTTTCGCTCAGCCATCAGTCCACTCTGGCTGAGCGAAACCGAAGCCACAACTGACTTAGGATTGCTATATCACTCGCCAAAAGTTTTTGCTTTGTGGCTTAATTATGCCCAATTATTCATTCATGGTGAAGCTAAGTGAGTGTTAAGAGAAATATGTGCCTAAGGCTCTATAAATATAAGATGAAACTGAATTTCTTCAGTTTGATGATGATTCTTTCATGTTCAACACTTATCGGAAAAATTGCTCAAGCTGAACCTACAAATGTCACTGCTAAGACTAGAGAAGGGGCCAATGAATCTAGTCTGATCCAAGCGATCGCCACCGATCCATTAGCCGATTCAACCGAAGTATCGCAAAACGTTTCATCGGTTTCACAGCTAAGTGATGTCAGTCCTAGTGATTGGGCTTTCACTGCATTGCAATCCTTAGTAGGGCGATATGGTGTAATTGCTGGATATCCCGATCGCACTTTTGTCGGTAAACAAGTACTCACCCGTTACGAGTTTGCGGCTGGATTAAATTCAGCCCTAGACAAAGTCAATGAAATTATTTCCTCTGGGCTAGCTGACAAAGTTAGCAAAGAAGACCTCGCAACCCTCCAAAAGCTGCAAGAAGAGTTTGCTGCTGAACTTGCCACTCTGCGCGGTCGTGTGGATGCCCTTGATGCTAAAACTGCGAAACTTGAAGCCCAACAGTTTTCCACGACGACAAAGCTTTTTGGTCAAGCGATTTTTGGGCTGCAAGGCAGACTAAATAACAATGCCAATCTGCCTAGAACTGCTGGTGCTATTTCGGCTGACCCTGCGACAAATGTTAACTTTGGCGCAAATGTTTCACTCAGTCTACTAACGCAGTTTCCCGATCGCAGTTTATTACTGACTGGTTTGCAGGCTGGAAACCTTTCCACCGATGCACCATTTACCAGCTTTAATTCGCTCAATAACGGCTTTACTCGCCTTGCTTATGAAGGAAATACGAATAATACATTTACCTTAACTGACCTCAACTATCGCTTTTATTTAGGTGAACGCCTTGCAATTATTGTTGGGCCTAAAGGTGTAAATGCAGTTAACGTATTTCGTGGCGCAAACCGCATCGAAAGTGCTGGAAATGGCCCGATTTCACTTTTTTCTCAACGCAACCCAATCATTAGTCTCAATTCTGGACAAGCAGGTTTAGGCTTTGATTGGCAGATTAGTAAAAACTTGAGTTTGCAGGGTGTTTACTCGGCTGGCAATCCTGCAAGCGCCACTGGTGACGCGGGCTTATTTGGTGGGCCCACTCAGATTGGTGTGCAGCTATTTACTACTATTTTTGATCGGGTTGATACTGCTCTTTATTACCTCAACTCTTACACCAATAACGGTACGCTTAACAGCGGGGTCGGCTCTAATTTCATTGGTTTGACTTTCCCAACAGATGAGGCCTCAAAATTTAGTACTAATGCTTTTGGTGGTTCGCTGTCTTGGAGTGCAACCAATAAGCTCAATCTTGGCGGCTGGTTCGGTTTCTCAACTTCTAATATTCAAAATGCTGGCTTTTCTGGCAGTGTGAGTACCTTTAATTGGAATACCTATGCCAACTTGGTAGACATATTTAAGGAAGGTGATTTGTTTGGGCTTTATGTCGGGCAGCTACCTAGTATTACTAGCAGTAACTTGAGTGGAAATATCAATTTCCCTAGTCTGTTGAGTGGAACTGGTGGTGTCGCTGGTGGCGATCCTGCGGCAACAACTCAGCTTGAGTTGTTCTATCGCTATCCTATTTCCAAAAACATTAGTATCACCCCCGGTCTAGTGTTTGTCTTTGCCCCCGGCAATACGGCAAGCAGCGACACGATCACCATTGGGGCTTTGAGAACTACGTTTACGTTCTAAAAAACTTTTAAGAATTGTAATTCTTGCCCCCCTTTAAATTTCTAGAGGATCTAAAAATTATGAAAAAACTTGTTGCCTTATCTGTTTGTTTCAGCGCATCCACAATACTATTTGCTGCATCCCCCAGCTTTAGCCAGACTGTTACTGTACCTATCACTGGTACAAATATTGGTCTCAGAGTTAATATAACTAATTCCGCGAACGCTATACCTGCTTCCTTTTTAAATACTACACTGCTAACTCCTCTTGGAGCTGTCAGTGTTAGTGCGTTCAACGGAAGCATCACTTCAGTGAATAATCCTACTAATCCTGGTTCATTCACTGTAGCTGGATCAGTAATCACATTTGTTAGTGGGTTTACTAAATTTAAAAATGGGACTTCGAATACTACAGTCACTACATTTAGTTTTATTGGTACTACAAATGGAACAGCTCCGTTTGTACCAAATAGTGCATTTACCAATGCGCCAACTACAATCAACGCGAGATTTTCTACCACAGCATTTCCAAATAGCGGTCAAGTAGATGTTCAGGTTCCCATTACATCTGGATCAACAATTACATTACCTGTTCCTCCTGTAAGTGGTGATTTTCTCTCAATCGGATCTAACCTACAGATTGCCAACTCAACATTGCCTTCTTCAGATAAAAGCAATCCTGAATACCGACAGGAATATAACAATGGATTTTCTAGTCCATCTAGTAGTCGTATTCTTCCTTTAGATATTAAATAACCGTTTAAACCAAATCCTATGGGTTTAACAAAGCAGGGTAAGTAACTTAGGAGAATATGATTTTGCACTTTGTTGTCGAGTTTTTATCTTTTGAATTTTCTAAAAGAATCTCAAATCAATGAAAAAGTTGTTTACTTTCTCTACGCTTCTCAGTATTGCTAGTGCCACAGTTTTATCTGTCGATTCTACTTTGGCTCAATTTGTTCCTATTCCTATTCCTGCTCCTCCTCCTCCTGCTCCTCCTCCTCCTGCTCCTCCTCCTCCTGTAAGTGGTGATTTTCTCGCAATCGGATCTAACCTCCAGATTGCCAACCCAACATTGCCTTCTTCAGTTAAAATCAATCCTGAATACCGACAGGAATATAACAATGATTTTTCTAGACCACGTAGTAGTCGTATTCTTCCTTTAGATATTGAATAATCGTTTGAACCAAATCCTATAAGTCTAACTAGCATGTCAGCCAATTTTTGGGATATAGTTCTTTACTTTCGACGCTATCAAAAGATGGCGATCTGGAGTATCACAGGTTCCAGTTTATTTGAAATTATTGACTTAACTGTTCCCTATGCCGTTGGGCAAATCCTAAATGTGTTATCAGGTCGATCGCCTGATCGTGAAATAAATAGCTTGATAGTGGCAACGGCAACGCTATTCGGACAACCAGTTAATCAAACTAGTTCTTTAATTATCCTATCAGGATTAATTTTTGTGGTGACGGTCTTACGCGCACCAATTCAGGTATGGATTGCTAATAACTTTCATTGGGAAATCGCCCTCAAAACTCGTCGTGATCAGACCCAAAAAGCGATCGCTAAAATATTGACCTTGCCAATCGAATTTTACGATGAAAATAATGCAGGACGAATCGCGGGGAGAGTAGCACGTGGTTTAGCCAACCATATGTGGTCATATCCTGAAATCGCGGGGCAATTGATTCCTAAAGTTATCCGAATTCTCGGTATTTTTGTGATTATCTACGCGATCGCGTGGTGGATTTCTGCATTCTTTTTAGTGTCATTTATTTTAGTACTACTGGGAAGCTTAAAAAAACTGAAAGGGTTAGTAAAAACTGAAGAGAATCTTGATATTTATCAGGAAAACACAGAAAGTCGCACTTCTGAGATCATTACTAATATTAAAACTGTCAAGGCTTTTGCCAATGAAGCTAAGGAATATAAACGCCAAAGCGATCGCCTAGAAAGGGAAGCAAAGGTCTCGCTCTGGGGAATTCACATTGGTTATGTGAAGTTGGGCATGATCAGGGATACAGTCTTAGAAGCCTGTCAATTTGTGGTGTTTGGAGCAGCTTTATTTGCTACCTTTGGCGGCAAAATGTCGATAGGGCATTTCATCACGATTTCCACTTTAGCAAGCATGGCATATTCGGAAATCAAACCGATTTGCTTACTAGCAGAAGTCTTTGCCCGTCGCTATTCCTCAATGCTCCGCTTCCATGAGTTTATGAAGCAATCGAATGGACAAGATGCGGCGATCGCCTTGCATCCTGACACCAAATATCCTCAATATCGCTTGACGGGTAAAGTCGAGTTTCGCAATCTCACCTTTGGTTATGAACGAGAACGCCCAGTGCTCGAAAAAATTCAATTCATCATTGAGCCCTACGAAACCGTTGCTCTCGTAGGCAAATCAGGTTCTGGTAAATCCACTTTAGTTAAATTACTATTCCGTTACTTCGAGCCATCAAGTGGCGGTATTTTGATTGATGAGACAAATATCACCGAACTCGATATTACGGGCTATCGTAAACGTTTGGCGATCGTGCATCAGGAAGTTGATATCTTTAATGGAACTCTGATGGACAATTTGGTTTATGGCAATCCTACTGCCACCTTTGAGGAAGTCCGAGAAGCCTGTGCGATCGCCAGTGTTGATGAGTTTCTATCTCTATTACCACGAGGCTATAACACCATTGTTGGCGAACGGGGTGTACGGCTCTCTGGTGGGCAACGGCAAAGGTTGGGGATAGCGAGAGCTTTGCTAGTCAATCCTGATATTCTCGTCTTTGATGAGGCTACTTCTAGCCTTGATTACGAATCTGAGCGATCGATTCAATTAGCAATGCGGCGCATTCAGGGAACTCGCACTACAATTATCATTGCCCATCGACTCAGCACTGTGCGCGAAGCCGATAAAATCGTGGTTTTAGATCAAGGTGAAGTCGTAGAAATCGGATCACATCAACAACTTCTCGCCCAAGGTGGTATCTATCATCGCTTACATTCTTTACAAGAAACAGGACTATTACTCTAGCTAAAACAAAGTAGAGATGCGGATTTCTACTCTCTACTTTGAATGCTGTTACAAGGGTTGGGGTGTGATGCCTATTGAGCAGATCAATAAAGCTTTTGATCTCATGCATAAAGGCGACGCTATTCTTACTGTGCTTACCTTTTGTTATGTCGCCCGCTACGCGAGCGACATAACAATCTGGTTAAATAATTTGATAATTAAAATTAAAAGTAGCCCATTGCTGGACATCTAACATCCATGTATCCGCAATATTTGTCAAATTGCTCCAATCTGACGGTTTGCCTGCGCGGTCAAGATCAGCGAGAAGATCTTGAGCAACTTGCAACGAGTTAGGAATGGCAATCAGTCCATTCATAGATGATGCCTGTCTTTGAGATGTTTCGAGAGTTTTTACAACTTGCAAAAGAGGAGATCGGCTAATCACCACATGCACATCAACCATGCCTTTAGGAGCAGAAACCGTCCAATTCATTGGCGCTTTAGGATAAGGAATCGTGAGGGTTTCTAAAGGTGAAATCACACTATCGTTAGCATAGGGTGTGCTGACAAAGCTGGGTGTGAGTACTTTACTACGTTGATCAAGGCAGAAAATTTGGGTGTATAGGGGCTGATTGCTAAAGTTCTCAATCTGGCATTCAAGGCGATCGCCAATATTAATAGGCTTGGTGCGGATAGCATTTGTGATCACTTTATTTTCAGGAATAGAACTAGCACGGGCAGAAACCCTACTGGCAATGGTAACTACGCGTTCATCCGCACCAATTATCGCTTTGAGGGTAACGCGCACGTCAAGGTGCGAGGAAGCTTGATTTTCGGTAGTGCGGATGAGTTTAGCGGCAAGCAGACTTTCCAGAAAGGGCTGCAAGCGCTTAATAGCCACACCTACCGACTCACCAACGGAACCAAAGGAACCCAGAATCGGGGTATGACCTACTGTAAATAATCCATAGCTGGCAGACTGCACTCCAAATAAACAATCAGCGCATTGCTCATTGACGTTGACCCCAAACATATTAGGCAAAGTAGAAAAAGCACTCGTCGCATCAATCCGTTCAATTTTACTTAGCCCCACATCAAGGGCGATCGCTAGTTTTACATTGTGAGAAATTGCCCGTATCACTTCTTGCAGTAATTGCCCCGTTTCTAGTTTGGAATTAATACTGCGATCGCTCAATACTTCGACCTTAGCTTTGAATCCATTGCGTGACTTGACTTGGACAGGGGCTTGTGGAATAGGAACAATCGGTTTAGCTAGGGGCGCTTGCATCTGTTGATCGGCAGCATTAGGCGCGATCGCTGGGGGATTCAGATTTGCCGCCATCACGTTTAAGATCGAGCCAGCCATGTAATTACTTAAAACTGTGATGGGTAGCCCTGAAAGATTGACTTCCGCAGTACGGCGATCGTCACCGATACCCACAATTACACCATCAGAACCAGTATTAGGAACTGGTAGAAAGGGACTAAAGGTATTCGTAGCGATCGCCTTTTGCTTAATGGCATCAACTTCCAGCATCTCCGCAATTTGTTTGTCAATGCTGAGATTTTCATTATGCAAAGCACGGCGATCGAGCGTAGTAGTAATATCTCCCATAACTACATGAATTGTCGTCGCTGGTGTAATCTGCCATAGTTGCTGCACCAGAGAATAGGTAAATGCGCCACTACTAAACCCTGACCATTGAGCATCAGCACAGAGCATTTCGCCTGAGGCAGCTCTTAAGGTTGTGCCAGTGGGTGGCTGTTTCTCAATTTGTTCGATTTCAAAGGGCGGTTTCCAGTCATTACGACCAATTCGCGATCGCAAGCGAAAGTTACCGATCACAGAGATATTGGGATAAGAAAATCCTGCATCGATCACGTTCAAAATTTTATCTGTGGCGATCGTTTTTAGCCAGCTTTGCCATTCTTGCAAGGTAATATCTCGCAAATTCTCAAGATTTTGCGGTAAGCCACTATCAACAGGAACTAGCGTATTGTAATTCCCCAAACGTGAACCATGTCCACTAAAGTGCACGAACACTAAATCATCGGGTAAAGTCTGGGCAACTAAATGTTCGGTGATTGTTTCAGCGATATTTTTACGCGTTGCCTCGCGGTCAGTCAAGCTGACAATATCCTGTGGGGCAAACCCAAAGCGATGAATCAATAAGTCCCTTTGCAATTCCACATCATTGACGCATCCATGCAGAGGCAACCAGCCACTTACAGAATTTTGGGAGTTACTATCTTCCTGTACATCGTATTGATTAATTCCAATCAATAATGCTCTTTTCCGTTGTGTCGATGTCGTCAACTGACTGACATACTGCTCAGCGGCAAGTGCCACGCGATCGCGGGTAAGAAATTGCCATCCGATCAGGCTAGTTAGTCCTGCCTGCAAGAATTGTCGCCTTGCAATCCCCATATTTATGCCGTGATTTCCCTAGCTTTTTGGTTTCTACACTACTTGCCTCTACATATCTAATTAAACCCGATTACATCCCTCTCTTTTGTACTTTTTTTCAAATTGTTGTGGGGGGGGGG
>CALRWX020000133.1:0-7315 GCA_943371975.1 Pseudanabaena sp. UWO311
ATTTGCGTCGCGAAGCGACGCAAATCCCTAAAAGTTAACATTTGCGGAAGCTGAAATCACGATGGGATGTAACCAACGAAATAACACAACTGTAATGGCGACACCAATGTAGGCGGGGCGGACAAATTCTTTTAAAACTAATTGTTGACGACCTTGGACGATCGCTAAAAATGGCAATATTGAAGTACGCTCTTTTACGGCTAAGAAAGCATCACCGTAACGTTTAAATAAGCGCTGATCGCCATGCCAAACAGCAAATAAATGATACACAACTAAAGCGATCGCGGTTATCACCGTGAAAGATGTACCTAACCATAGGGCATGGGCAATTCCCCACAGACATTGACCGATCATCTGGGGATGACGACAAATACGGATGATCCCCGTTTCAAACAAATGTACTTCTGGCTTTTTAATCGCTGCAACTTCAGTTAAGTTAAAGGTTGCAGGATAAAGAAACAGAAATGAGATTGCCGAAAGAATTAAGACAAACTCATTCACGCCTGTAACCCCCTTTACATCCCACAATTGCCCGCCATCATAACGATGGTTGAAAAAATAAATCATTAGCACTACGGCAAGAGGAATACTGACTAATGCAAAAATTACACGATATAACCTTGCTCCGATCCGTTCTTCAGCCCACATCCTTAATTCGGCAAGTCCGCTATGGGCGATCGCAAAGGTCAAAATCAAGCCCAGCATTACAAAATGGGTGAGATATTCTGAAAAGAAGGTAATAAGAGAGGTCATGTTGAGGTTATTAAAAATATTGAGAGTATTGCAAAGCGCCAATTTCAATATTATCCATATTTGAGTTTAAAGCGCAAAATTGCCAGATTCAACAACAGTGTGACAGCATTGGCAATGTAAATTGGGGCAGCATTGACGATTAATCCATAAATTAGCCAGAGAGTGATCCCTGCAATGAAAGTAATTAACATTGGTAAAGAAATATCTTTGGTTGATCGCGATCGCCAAACTTGGAGCACCTGAGGCAGAAAGGCAAAAGTTGTGAGAGTTGCTGCCGTAAATCCAAGAATGTTAGTTAAGTCCATAGGTTACACAAATAAGCTAATTTGGGGATATTGGTTTTTTAGTGCAATATCCCTAAATTAAAATTTAAACACATGAACCAACGCATCATCGGCATCACGGGAGGCATTGCTACAGGAAAAACTATGGTTTCCGACTATTTGCATGATACCTATGGCTTAAATATTCTAGATGCTGATATTTATGCCCGCCAAGCTTTAACAAGCGATCGCTTACTCAAGGTTAAAGAACGCTATGGCAAATTAGTTCTGGATGATCAAGGCAATCTTGATCGCCGCAAGTTAGGGACAATTGTATTTGAGAGTACTAGCGAGCGTAGGTGGCTAGAGGCGTTAATTCATCCTTATGTTCAAAAATGTTTGATTAGTGAAGCCAACCGCTTAGCGCCATCAACAGTTGTAATGGTGATCCCCTTGCTGTATGAGGCAAATATGGAGGATTTAGTAACAGAAACTTGGGTGATTGCCTGTGATCCTCAACAACAATTAGAAAGATTAATGACTCGTAATCATCTCTTAGAATCCGAAGCGCGGCAAAGAATTTCTAGTCAAATGTCCCAATCGGAAAAAATCGAAATTGCAGATGTGGTGATTGCTAATTCTAACAATACAAGAGAATTATTTTCTCAAGTAGATAATGCTCTATTTAACTCTCAACTTGGCGTACATTTCCAGCTTTGTGAACGGTGATTTAACCCAAGCTACAAATTTCTAACCCCAAAGACTCAGTTAGCGCCTCAACAATTCTTCCTAAAAGCTTCTTGTAGCTTTCATGTAGTTCCGAAGGCATCCGAATTTCTAACAATCCCTTGTCATAGGTTAGACGCTTGTTTGGTTGTGACTCTAAATCACAGGCGATCGCACGATAGGTCTCCCATCGAATTGACGGCAGCGATATCTGATTACTAATGCGATCGCTAGATTTACTTAGAGTTACCGTCATAACAGATCTTTAAGTTATTTCTGAGGCGTTTCTTGGGTTGGTGCAGGTAAATTTAGAGGAATGGGCTTGGCATTAGGAACATTTTTGGTAGATGGGGCAACCTGTGGGACGGGTGCTGTTATGGCTGGTGCTGTAAACCAACCGCCACTAAGCACAACGGTTAAGCCCAAAAATGTTGCTGTCAAGAACCAAGTGATACGATTAAGAGCCGTTTCAGCACTCTTAGTGCTTGAAAATAGTTGGGCTTGACCACTAAAACCGCCTAAACCATCGCTTTTAGGGCTATGCAATAAAATTAAAACTACTAGGCATATTGCCACTACTGCCCAAATTGCTTTTAAAGTTCCGTACATTTTAGATATTTTTTTTTAGATATTTTTCTATAAACAGCTTAACGCATCAACAAATACATTAGAAAGCAAGAGTTATTGCAAAGCAATAACTCTTGCTTTCTAGGCAAACTGCTGACCTAGTTCAATGGGATTGTGAACAGTGATGCGCTTTTTGGTAATGGCAATCATTTTTTGCTTCCGTAAATCACCTAGCAGTCTTGTTACAGTTACTCTCGTTGAGCCGATCGCCTCAGCGATCGCCTGATGGGACAGCTTCAAATCAATGGTCACACCTTCTGAGGATGGTGTACCAAAATCGCGACATAGAATTAGCAAAAAGCTCACCAATCTTGATCCCATATCTCGGTGAGCAAGGGTCTCGATCATCATCTCTGTCTGTAAAATCCGTGATGACAATCCGCGTAATAGCACCATTGGTAATTCGGAATCTTCCTTTAGCGCTTTTTCCACCTGATCGATTGGTACAGATAGTAACTCAACGGGCGTAAAGGCAACCGCATGGTAAAAGCGATCGGAGCGATTACCTGTAATTAAGGACAAAACACCAAAAACACTATTTTCACGTAATAGAGCTACGGTAATTTCTTCGCCTGCTTCGTAAACTCGCGAAAGTTTTACTGCGCCTTTGACCAAAAAGTAAAAACGCTCTGCAGGGTCTCCAGGGAAGAAAATCGTCTTACCGCGTTCAAACGTTTCCGTCATGGGTGGAAACATTCCCCCATTCATTTCGCGAAAGACTTCAACAAGAGCACGGTCAGCCAATCTTATACACCCTCTTTAACCAAAAAATAAAAAACAAAATAGAATACAGATCATCTTATATGGTTCACAGGAAAGTATGCCAGCGCACAGTCAATTTAAATTGTGTGTGTTAGGTTTCTAATAACTGCAAAATGCTGTTGTCACTATCAGAAAGTCACCTGTGTATATAGCCTCCAAATCTACATTTGATGGCTATTCTCACTTAAACGCACTACATCATTGCAGTTTGTATTACGATGTACATTTTTTCAAATCAAACATGAATATGAAATATAAACTTTCCTGTTAAATCCACACTAGATAAAGATATAAGATGATCGCTATCTAAACATACTACTTACAGAGGTATCCTCATGAACCCGCCAAATAGTCTCACCAAGAAGATCCGCAACTGATAACACTCGTAATTGAGGGAAATAGTTTTCTTGGTTGACAGGTGTGGAATTAGTCACAATGACCTCTTCAAATACTCCACTTGACAGGCGATCAATTGCTGGTGGAGAAAAAATTGCATGGGTGGCGCAGGCATAAACCTGTCTTGCACCTTCTTTTCGGAGCAGCTTTGCAGCTTCATAGATAGTGCCTGCGGTGTCAATCATGTCATCGACGAGTACAGCAGTTTTCCCTGACACATCCCCAATTACATTCATGACTTCTGCAACGTTATGACTTTGACGGCGTTTATCAATAATAGCTAGAGGCGCATCATTGAGTTTTTTTGCAAAGGCACGGGCGCGAGCTACCCCCCCCACATCGGGCGAAACTACTACTAAGTCAGATAGTCTCTTTTCACTAAGATAATCCAATAAAACTGGAGCACCATAAACATGATCGCAGGGAATATCGAAATATCCCTGAATCTGTGCAGAGTGTAAATCCATCGCGATAACGCGATCAGCTCCTGATTGAACAATCAGGTTAGCAACTAATTTTGCTGTGATTGATTCGCGACCTGCGGTTTTACGATCAGCACGTGCATAACCGTAATAGGGCATCACTGCGGTAATTTGCCTTGCTGAGGCCCGACGGCAGGCATCAATCATGATTAATAATTCTGTTAAATGGTCATTAACAGGACGACAGGTAGGTTGGAGTAAATAAACATCGCAACCCCGAATCGATTCCTGTACCTGCACATAGACTTCCCCGTCAGCGAAATTCTTTCGCACCATCGGTCCCAGTTCTATACCTAAATAACGGGAAATCTCTTGGGCTAGTGGCAGGTTTGCCGAACCAGCAAACAGCCTGAGTCGATCTTCACCGCTATTGAGCGAGGGTAATCTGTGAAGTCCGTGCCTAGTAGTCGTTAAGTGTGTCACTGCGATTTATTGAGAGGTAACATAGCCATATACTTATTGTCACGCTTAATTTGCTATTCGCAGCATCTATTTATGATTAATTATGATTAAATTTTGCGATTAAATTCAATTATTTTTGACGGTTTACGATCGCTACTACGTAAAAAAGACGGCGCAAAGCACAGCATTGACAATAAGTATAATAAGTATTTCTAATTGTATTTTGCTAATTGTTTTTTATTTAGGGGGGCGACGACGCTGTAAGAAGTCAGGAATATCTAAACCAGGCTTACTAAGTTTGATTTCTGATTGAGAGTTTGAAGGATTAGCGGATTGTTGTGATGCTCCCCTAGTAGAAGGGGTAGATGATTGTAATTGTGGCGATCGCTTAGAAATTTGGGGAGGAATCGCAGGATGTGTCTTTGGGGCGAATCCAGTAGCAATAACGGTAATTCTGATTTCGCCATCTAATTTTGGATCAATGACTGCACCAAAAATAATATTGGCATTGGGATCAACCACCTCATAAATAGTTTCAGCAGCAGCATTAACCTCATGGAGGGTCATATCTTCACCACCCGTGATGTTAAAGACAACGCCACTAGCTCCTTCGACCGATGTTTCTAATAATGGCGAAGAGATGGCAGTCATAGCGGCTTCTCGTGCTCTAGATTTTCCTGATCCAATGCCGATACCCATCATTGCTGAGCCTGCATCTGCCATTACCGCACGAATATCGGCGAAGTCAACGTTAACTAAACCAGGGATCATGATGATATCGGAAATACCTTGTACACCCTGACGCAGAATATCATCGGCGACTCGAAAAGCTTCTTGGACTGGAGTTTGCTCGGAAATGACAGACAATAATTTATCGTTGGGGATTACGATCAGTGTATCAACGCGACTTTGTAAGCCTGCAATCCCTTCTTCGGCTTGTTGTCCGCGCCTTCTACCTTCAAAGGTAAAGGGACGAGTGACAATTCCTACAGTTAACGCACCTGCTTCTTTAGCAACCTCAGCAATAATGGGAGCGGCTCCTGTGCCTGTCCCACCCCCCATACCTGCGGTTATAAATACTAAATCCGCCCCTTCGACGGCGGCGGCAATGTCATCACGTGACTCTTCAGCAGATTTCTGACCGATCGCAGGATTACCACCAGCACCCAAACCTCTAGTCAGTTTTTGACCCATCTGGAAGCGTTTAGATGCGGAGGATAGTAAGAGGGCTTGAGCATCGGTGTTAAACGACCAAAACTCGACTCCAACCACATCACTGGCAATCATGCGATTTACAGCGTTGCCGCCGCCACCACCAACACCAATTACCTTAATTTTTGCAACACTGCCCAACATGATATTTTCCCCTTTTACTTCAACGCCTAACTTGTGCTTCATAGAATTGAGAGAGGGACCGAGGTATAGTCTAGAGCTATTTGAAAACTCAGAGAATTCATCTATTTCCACATCTAATCCTCCATTTACTGAACTAATTGAGCTCAAATCTGACCAGTCGTTATGAGATGTCATTTACTAAGAAATATCATAAATGGAATCGTTTTTTGTGATGAATGATGGTCTCTAGATTTCGTTAAGTTTAAACGACCGAGAAGCCCCAGTTAGGACTTAACCCTAACTAAAAAAAACAATGATAGCCTTAAAGTGACTATTTAAAATTGTATTTCTGAAGATTTTTCTTTTTGTGGGACATTCATTTCTAAAATTGGGTTAGTAGGTTGACTTAAATCGATATGATTAAAGCTTGTTAATTTTAATTTTTCAGGTAGCATTCTCAGTCGATCAAGTGTGTCTAACTGTGTACCCAATAGTGATGGCTTGTATGTACCAAAATATACTAATCCCAGTTCAGTGCTTAAAATTAAATTTGATTCATCACGCAAATCTACTTGCGATATCTTAATCTGACTTTGGCTAACTTGACGATATAAAGTTGACCACTGTGGAAATACGCGATTAGTTGGCTCCAGAATTACGAGATTTGGCTTAGTTATATTTGAAGGATAAGCTTTAACAGGAACCCAGATCCCTTCAGCATCAAGAAAGCCTTTTTGTCCATTCCTTATGGAATTAGCAATTGGTAAACGTTCTTGGACTTGGATAGTCAACTTTGAAGGGAAAATATTACGGGAAACTAAGACTTTTGAAACGGGAGCTGATGCTTCTAGCTGAGACGCGATCGCCTGTGGTTGAATTTGAAAAATTGACTGTGGGTATGAAATCTGTAAAAAATTTCTGAGGATTTCCTTGGAGAGGAGTTTATTACCCTCAATTTCAATTTGATTAGGACTACGCAACTGCCATTCTGGTAGCATCGCAACCGCCACCATGCTACTCGTGAGTGCTGTAATAAACACTAATTGCCAAATACGTTGAAAAATGCGAAGGCGGCGTTGTTTTCGCATTTTTTTACGGCGAGCCACATAGTCTGCCTCTCCATTGGAGATTGGGAATTCAAGAGTCATCTTGGCGATTACCTATTTGTGGTGCTAGGAGTCAGATGAAGGACTACTAGCAAATTGCCGTTCCAACATAGCAATGATTTCTTCACGTTGGGTTGAAATAGCTAACGGGTCATTGGCATTGGGGCGTAAAAACATTACTTGATCTCTAGGATCAATATTTGATGCTTTCTGTTTTGACATCAGAGACTGGATAGCCTTTACAAAAAATATACCTGCACTGATTACTAAAAGTACAGATATTGATATGTAGATAATTGCTGCGATCGCCATATCTCTAGCACTTAACTCAAAAATATTGATATCACAATAGACGAGAGAGTTAGGTTTTTCAATCAGAATTACGAAAATGTATAGATTTGCTTTGCAAAGCTTCACATAATCAAAACCCAAGAAGAGAATGGCGGCGCTTTGCGCCGCCATT
>CALRWX020000134.1:0-7314 GCA_943371975.1 Pseudanabaena sp. UWO311
GGGCGGCGCAAAGCGCCGCCCCTCATTATTTGAGTTTTGATTTGTCCTAATACAAGTAGCTATGGCTATATATCTATGTAAGTTTATGACTCAAATTGAGGGATCTCTAGGGAAACGGGAGCGAATTCTAGCTGAACTGTCGATTGTCGGACTTTGGCAGCAAAGGCAAGAGGATCGAGGTCAAACTGTTCAAATAGCTCACGACCACGCACACAGCGCAGCTCAGGATTTTCCGATGCACCACTTACTACCCACAGCACAAAATCTTTATTGCTGCGGGCATTCTCAATTTCGATTGCCGAAATCGCAAAGGACTCGCGATCGCTAGTAAAGCTTTTAATAATCACGGCTTCACGCAGATCATCCCTTGTACATTCTAGATCATAGCCAAATTGTGATTTGTCAACCGATTTCACTATCCAACCATCACGCATATATTGCGCCATTACAGAAATCATCGCAAGTTTTTCGGCAGTACTAGGATCTTCAATGGAGAAAGGAATGGGCTTCTCAACGACACGATCAACAAATCTTTCGACAACGCGATCGACTAGCTTCTCTACTTCCACAATTTTCTCAATTTCAACTAGTTTCTCGATTTCAACTAGCTTCTCAATTTCAATTAATTTCTGAACCTCGACAATTTTCTCGACCTCAACAATCTTCTCAACTTCGACTAGTTTCTCTACCTCAACAATCTTTTCGACTACTTTCTCTACTTCGACAATTTGAGAAGAGCCAGATGGATAATCTATTTCAGTATCTTTAGTGGAAAAAGCGGCGATCGCTTTTTTGTTGGTAATTATTTCAGAAACAGCAATGGCAATTGGTTGCTCAAGTGGTACCTCTACAATTAGCTCGCTAGTTTCTTCGTCATTGTCAACAGAAATTGACTGAGAATTGATTGGTGCAGTATTTGGCTCCTCGTTCGGATCAGTTTCCGACGGAGCGATCGCGTAGTTACTTCTGGGCTTTGCCTTGGGCAGAGAATCGATCGCTAAAGTTTCTAGAACTTCCTTCGCTTTTCTTGCTTTGTCAGGCTTACCTTGAGTTTGATAAAGCACAATCGCTTTCCGCAAATCATCACCTGCTAGAGTTTCATCAGCGATGCTGGGCTGAGAATAGGTCAAGCCGCGATAGTAATAGGCATCAACATTGCTAGGCTGCAACTCGATCGCATGGCTAAAGTCCCGCAAGGCTTCAGGATATTCCTTGAGGACGTAATGGGCGCGTCCGCGCCGAAATACTGCTAAGTCTCGACTGGGATCTAAATCAAGAGTGCGACTATAGCAAGCGATCGCCTGTTCATAGCTTTTGAGCTTTAAATAGGTATTACCTAAGGAAAAATGGGCATCGACGTAGTTGGGATCAATAGCGATCGCCGCTTGAAAATCGGCTAGGGCTTGCTGAAACTGATTCAATAAAAAATTAATTTCGCCACGTTTGTAATAGGCTAAACGAGCCTTATCAGGACGCATGGAAATGGCTTTGCCATAGTCGCCGACCGCCTTGGCATATTCCCTCAAATTCACATGGGCATCGCCCAATCCCAAATATGCCTTAATAAAATTCGGGCTAATCTGGAGGGCTTGCCGAAAAGATTCCAGCGCATCCTGCGGGAAACCTTGCTGGATATCCTCTAAGCCCCATCGATAATAAACATCAACTAAATTAACGCCTTTACCTGCTCTGATTGCTTTTTGGGTTTGGCGCTCCCACTCACGATCAAGCATACGTACATATTCTTCACGAAATACCCCTGCATCGGTTTGCGGTTCGAGGGGCATTCCCTGAAAATGGGGCAACTGCCGCAAGTAATCAGTCCTTAGTGGCTCATCAAAGGTGACACAGCTATCCCATGCCACCCATACCCGAAAATTATTTGCCTGTGAGTCAATGTCATAGGCTTCGCTGAGTTCTCGATACCGCGCCGAACGCAGCTTTAGTTGATATTCCCGATCCGCAGGCACGACCGTGCCTGACGCAAAATAGCCCTGATTGACACTACCGATCCGTTTAAAATAAGCGCGATCACCAACCTTGAGAGTTTGAATATTGCCGCAGTTCCAAGTAACGATATACTGCTCTCCCTCTGAGATTTCAGCGATCGCCTCACGAATAAAATCGCGAATCTCTGGCTCTGTTTGCTCATTACACAGGAAAATTCTTGTGACCATAGGGGCTATATATCTTACGTTTGCACTGATTGTATCTAGGAAATAGAGGGAACATTTAGCACTCCCTCTATTTCCTCAAATATTATTTTCTTTTTCAAATTTGAGCATAAACGAGATCAGGGCGTAGATCTCGCGCGCTATTTAAGTAAACATGCTTAATCTGATGTTGTTCAAGGAGTGTATTCACATGAATTAAGACACGAATACAACGCTCTAAGCTGCCCTCGACATACATTTGCTGCACATCTAAAAGTGGTACATACTCCCAATGCGATCGCGATCGGGCGATTTTGGCAGGAAAAACCACGTTAATATCTTTCGTTGCCGAAAAAGTGGCACTAACTATTTCACATGGATCGATATCATTTTGAGCTTCGATCTCCTCAATAAGCTCTAGCACAGCTCTTTCTAAAGCTGCATATGTATTTGTTTCAACTGTGGTTGCACCACGAACGCCACGTACACGCCAACCCACGTTTTACACCATCCGTACTGTATGTAAGTTTTCTTGATATTTAATCATATCGATCATTTATTCAGATTACCCCTAAAGAACAATGTTAATTTAATTGCGATCAATTAGAAAATAAACTGAGTGCATTACAAATGATTTATTTATGAAAGACGACTCGTAAAAACCGTTTTAGATCAGTAGATATAAGCAAAGTCTTAATCCACCCAGACGCAAAAGAGGGGTAACAGCTTTTATTTACACTAATATTTACTCTAAGTAGTTAAGCATAAGTAAACTTAAAACCCAAAGTGTTGAGCCACCCGCATAGCAAGCGTCACAATAATTTAGGTTTAGTTAATAACATCGATAAGTTCGTGTTAGGTGCAACTATGTGGCAGTCTTTCACCTATTTGTCTAAGGTTCACCGCATAGCCACCAGTAACCAGATAAATATCATCAGCGATCACCCCAATTTTGCGACTCAGAGCACCAAGACGATCTCGAAATATTCTTCCTAATTTATATTCAGGAACAACTCCCCATCCCACTTCTTCGGAAACAAAGGTGATATCTACTTCACAGGCTTGAATTGCTGCTATTAGTTCATTCTCAATCTTAGTCCAGTTGTTATCATTCTTTTCTAAAAGATTCGTTAGCCAAGTACCAAGAGAATCCACAAGAATATAAGAAGCATCGTTCTTAATCTCTAAAATATTTTTCGACAATTCAATTGGAACTTCCAATGTTTGCCAATTTTTAGGACGGCGATCGCGATGTTTTAGTAGACGTGCTTCCCATTCTGCATCATCGGGATAACGAGTCGCTGTGGCGATGTAAATTACATTTTTTTGCGATCTCAGGGCAAGATGTTCTGCCCATTCACTTTTGCCTGAGCGAGTTGCGCCCGTAACTAAACTAATCATGATCAAGGATTATGCGGATTAAAGGATTTCGCAGATTATATAGCGATCTGAAATAATTTGAGATAGGCTTCGACTACGCTCAGCCATCAGTCCACGCTGCCTGAGCAAAGTCGAAGCCATAAATGGTCTCCGATTGCTATGAAGTTTAGGGTGGGCGGTACTTCGCGCTACCCACCCTAAGCCCTAAAATCTTATAATCTTTAGAAGTTCCAATTTTTGAATAACTAGATATGAAACAGATTTTTTATGGCATCTTCGCGATCGCTCTTAGTTTCAGTTCCAATCTTATTACAGTCAACTCTGCCCAAGCTCTCGAAGAAGGGATATATTGGGGCGGTGGTTCACGCTATATCAGTATTTTTAAACAGCCTAATCCTATAGAAGGCGATCGCTTTTGTTATGCTGGCTACTCACCTAATGGCGCAATGATTGCTTCTCTAAATCTCAAGATTCCTCGCTATCAAACAGGGATTGATTATGAAGTGTATATATTGCAAGGAACAAATAATCTCGCCATTCAGCAAAATCTTTTCAAACCTAATGAGATTATCTTCGGGGAATTAGTGGGACATTTTGTGCGTGGATTAGTTTATAAGCGTGATGGGGAGGTAAGCACAGAGCGATCTGCTGAATTGCAAGAATGTCTCAACTCTACCCAGCCTTACTTTAAACAAATATCATCAGGACGCGATCGGCGTTAAATCATCCTAGGCACTTAACTCTCCAAGAAAACTTACCTAATAGCAAGGTTATTAAATCATAAAAAAACTCTTATAGGACATTGACAATAACTACTACCATTTGAGACAATTAGTGATTGTGAGATTTTATTGAGCAGCAATACTCTTGGCTAATGTAATTGTTATTGGGGCACAGTGGGGTGATGAAGGTAAAGGCAAAATCACCGATTTGCTGAGCCGCTCCGCAGATGTCGTTGTCCGCTATCAAGGCGGTAATAATGCAGGACACACGGTCGTCGTTGGCGATCGCACCTTTAAGCTACACCTGATTCCTTCGGGAATCCTGTATCCCAAAACGGAATGCATCATTGCCAGTGGCACAGTGATCGATCCGAAGGTGCTTCTTGAAGAAGTGGATCGACTCAAAGATTTGGGTATATCGACAGACAACCTATTTATTGCCGAAACCGCCCACGTCACCATGCCGTACCATCGTGTGCTAGATCGCGCCTCAGAGGATCAGCGAGCCGAACACAAAATTGGGACAACAGGACGCGGCATTGGACCAACTTACGCCGATAAATCTGAGCGGGTTGGTATCCGTGTGATTGATTTAGTGGACGAGAAGCGCCTAGCTAAAAAGCTACGTTGGGCGATCGAACAGAAAAACATTGTTTTACAAAAGCTTTATAATTTAGAACCACTTGATGCAGATGCGATTATCGAAGAATATCGCGGTTATGCTGATCGCCTACGTCCCCATGTAGTTGATGCCTCATTAAAAATTGATGCCGCCATCCGTGAGCGTCGCAATATTTTGTTTGAAGGCGCACAGGGAACATTGCTAGATCTCGATCATGGCACATATCCTTATGTCACTTCGTCCAATCCTGTTGCAGGCGGTGCTTGTATTGGCGCAGGTGTGGGTCCCACCTCCATAGATCGCGTAATCGGGGTTGCCAAGGCATACACAACTCGCGTTGGTGAAGGTCCATTCCCCACCGAGTTGCATGATGCAACTGGCGAATTGATTGGTAGTCGTGGAGCCGAATTTGGAACAACCACAGGACGTAAGCGCCGTTGTGGTTGGTTTGACGGCGTAATTGGGCGTTATGCAGTTCGGATCAATGGTCTTGATTGCCTTGCTGTTACCAAACTTGATGTACTTGATGATCTCGACGAAATCAAAGTTTGTACCGCTTATGAACTCGATGGTCAAGTCGTCCGCGACTTCCCAAGCGATGCCCGTGCCTTTGCTAGAGCGATTCCTATCTACGAAACCCTACCAGGTTGGAAGCAATCGACTAGCGAATGTAAAACCGTTGAAGAGTTACCTCTAGAAGCTAAGGAATATCTCAAATTTCTTGCTGACTTAACAGGAACACCGATCGCAATTATCTCCCTAGGTGCAAGCCGAGGGCAAACCATCATCGTGGAAGATCCAATTCATGGACCCAAGCGTGGTTTGTTGAAAAATTAGCTAACAGCTAACAGCCAAAAAACAACTACCTTAGACTAATTAATAAAAATGCCACTACAAATCAACGCTACTACTCGCCCCCCAGCCAATAACCGTACCCTTCGTCGCAATGGTCAGATCCCTGCGACTGTATACGGACATAAAGGTGCTGATTCAATCTCAATTACTTTAGATGCCAAAGAAGCAACCACCTTGTTGCGTGAGGCTACGATTAATAACACATTGATCGAAGTAAACGTAACTGATGGAGATTTTAAAGGCAAAACATTATTGCGTGAAGTGCAAAATCACCCTTACAAAAGTGCGATTTATCACCTCAGCTTTTTTGCGATCGAATCGCAATCGAAGATTGAAGTAGATATTCCTCTACACTTTGTCGGCGTACCTGTCGGCGTAAAAGTTGGTGGTGGTTCCGTTGATACCATCAAAAACTATGTGCGTGTATCTTGTTCTCCTAATAACGTTCCTGAAAGCTTTGATCTAGATATTACTCATCTCGAAATTGGTAAGGGTATTCACGTTAGCGAAATTCCCTATCCAGAAGGAGTGAAGCCAGTAACCGAAGGCACTGCTCTTGTAGTTACTATCCTCAAGAAGTAACATCGCTTCGCGATTTATATTCATAAAAAAGGGGCGCATCGCGTCCCTTTTTTATATCAAAAAATTTATACCAAAATAATGTGACGATCGCGATCAACCTTAAGCCAGCCTTCATCTTGTAATAGCTTCATGGCTCTAGTCACAGTCACGCGAGTGCTGCTAATGGCACTGGCAAGATGCTGGTGGGTTAGACGTACGGTTAAACGGGTTCCATCTTCAACAGCAATACCTACTTCTTGCTTGAGCAAAAGTAAAATTTGGCGAAGACGCTCTTCAACTCGCTTGTTACTAATGAGCGCCAGCAAAGCCTCAGTTTGCTGAAGCCGACGATTGAGATGTTGCAAAATTCCTTGATAAAGTTGAGAGGATTGCTCTAGCTCAGTGAGGGTAAAGCGCATCAAGTCTACATCTGATAAAGCGATCGCCTGATAGGGGTCTAGATTGGTTAAGGGCAAACCAAAGGGCATGGCTTGCACAGCAAACCCAACCAGCACTTCATCACCCGAAGGATGTAAAGTATTTAGTTGAACGACTCCGCGGCAAACTACCCAGACTTCATGGGGATACATGGGAATGATTTGCCCACTTTTGTAAGTGTGCATGGTGCGACCGCGATAAATTTCTTCGAGCGATCGCCGCCAATCAGTTAAAGAAGTCGTAGAGTTAAGATCGAAATTTGAGAACGTGTATGTCATATCAGTGTGAGGTAGACATTAAAGATCGTATGTGTTTATAGACACCATCAGGTTAAGCTCCGTTTATCAAATCGATAAATTCTTCTTAAATACATATTTTGTATTTTTTCTTGTAAAATTCATTATATGGAAGGACTTGTTAAAATCCTCATTTTCCATATATCAATACTACGGACAAATTGGGGCAGAGATGGAGCCGTAGTTACAAAGTTTGTGGAAATTAGGGTGTAATTTAATTGAAGTAAGGTCTAAATCTAACAGGGAAATAAAGCGTTCAAGGAGATGGCGATTGAAAGCTGAGCGTT
>CALRWX020000135.1:0-7266 GCA_943371975.1 Pseudanabaena sp. UWO311
GAACCGACAAACTCCCAACCCTTGTCAATATCTCAGTCCTGACAGTACAAATGGTCATGGCAATGACCCAGCAGCGGTGAAAATAGAATTAGTGCGATCGCATGTTTGCATAAGTTTGGGCAAAGAATGAAACCCAATGACAATAAAACTTGTATGCAATGCGATCGCCATTCTAGTTATTGATTTTTTACTGATGCGATTCGGCGATCGCGTAAATTTGAGATGAACAATGAAACCTAATCTACTCTCTACAATTTCTAAAAAGCGATCTCAAATCGTACTCCCTTAAATCCTATGATCTGACAAGCAATGTGCAACATATAATAGATTTAGCCATACTAATGGAGATTGAAATAAAATTATTTATGGAATCATAATTTTAGGACTGTTGTACCAGTTATAAGTCACACTATCAGGATCATCATCCACGTCCAACTTACTCTCCGCACCATCTATTCTAATCCTAACCAGATACTCTCCTGCTTTCACATTCGTAATCGGAATTTCAATCATTGAAATAGCCCTAGCTAAAGGAGGAAGGTTAAACGTATAGACACTTGGAGATTCCTTAGTCCATTCGTTTAGAGCAATTACCACTTGCTGCTTCTCACGCACCAGCACATCCAACTGCAATACCACGATCGCCGATCGCAAATAATCTTCCTCCTCTTCGATATCTCGAACCGATAGATTGAGAATTGTCGGACAAAGAACAAAGGGTAATACATTAGAAGCGATCGTATTGGTCATCAGTGGCGAAGTGCTGTCCAGCCGATGCACCACCTGTAAGCTCTGTACCCCAGATCGAAGTAGTGGAGAGGTCGTATTGTTTAGCGAAAAAGTAATTTCCCGATCCTTGACTTCAGCAGGCATGATCACCAAATCATTTATATGGATTTCCACAATTTGGCTTTGGAGATTTCGTCCCCGAATGGTTAACACATTACCGATGGTGATCGGTTCAAAGCGTCTACCCTGCACTATCACTTGCTCTATATATGGAGAATTAGGGAAAGGCGCAATACCTGCGGGAGAAGTGTCACGCACAGGTAGCGATCGCGGAAGGGTTTCTCGACCTTCGATAATAATTAAACAAGCGCGATAGGCAACTGATAGCACATAGGGAACTTGATAAAAAACTGACCATGCCTTTGATAAGTCTTCTAGGGAAATATCCACAGGTAATACTGTCACCTGCTGGACTTGATCTGCAAGATTAGATTCAAATAAAAACGGAAGTGTGGAATCACTACAGGTCGAACGAATCAAATCTACATTCAAGATTCCCTTATCCGCGAGTGTACTAATAATACTTCCTAAAATTCTCTGAGGCTGCAACTCGGCATCATTACCATAGCAACTCATCATATAGTAGAGATCTAATGCTACCAGACGATTTGATGGACTTGCCTTAGAACGAATTGGCGTAGAATCATAATTTGCGAGCGAAGGATTACTCGCCACGTGATACAAAAAAATATTTACACCGACTTCAGGTGTACCCGTAGAGATGCTACTGGGAGGTAAGGTTGTCGCCCTTGATCCTTCAATATCCTGCTGAATCGCTGATTGCAGGATTCTTTGTAAAGTTGCCGTAACCGTAGCGATCGCTAAATAATTACTCATCAGTACTCACCAAACCTAACTTTAACGCCTTCACAATTGCCTGCGTGCGACTAGTCACACCCAACTTTTCAAACACACTGGTCAAATGCGCCTTCACCGTCGCGATCGTCACATGTAAATAATGTGAAATTTCCTCATTAGAGGCTCCCTTAATGAGCCATTTCAGTACCTCCTGTTCGCGATCGGTCAAATGGATCGTTATAGTTCCCTGAAGCGATCGCCCCGCATAAAAATGAAAAACCCTAAAGAAACTGGTGGCAATATCAGGAGGCAGAAAAATTTCTTCATTCATCACCGTAGAAATAGCATCATACAACTGACTACCAATGCGATCTTTTGCCACATAACCTCGCGCACCCAACTGCATCGCTCTAAATATCAACTCATCCTCACGATGTGCTGACAAAATCAAAGCCTTGCCATGATAATCCAATTTCTTTAAATCCATTAACAATTTCAGTCCACTATCTTCAGGTAACTCTAAAGCTAACTTCACATCCAAAAGAATTAGAGCAGGCTTCTGCTCGATCACCAATTTGATTGCTTGCTCACTAGAAATTGCCTCCCCCACAATCTGAAATTGCAGATAGCAATCATCACTATAAAAGCTCAGCAGTGTATGTAAACCTCGACGAAAGATGGAGTCATTTTCTACTAATAAAACTGATACTACTTGAGCCGTTGTTGTCATAGATCGTTATCTTAATTTCTCACCAGCAAAAACAAAAACCTTTTTAAACAACTTTTTAAGAAACTTTGTAAGAAACTTTTCAAGAAACTTAAGCGGGTACATATTAAGCAGGTAAATAAGCTTACTTAGATATTTGGATAGTACATAAATCATGTTGACGTTGAGATAAAACGTAATACACATTAAATTGCATGTAAAAGCCTTTATTAAGCCTTAATTTTTAGCAATTGTTAACAAAACTTTGGTCAATTCTTAGGGATTAAATTGTATTTAAACCCTAAGAACTTTTACTTAGTCTCATTGTAGTAAAAGTATAGACTAAAGTCTAATAACCCTTAGATTTAATTATACCTAATCTATATTTCTATAGACATAGTTAAAGGGTGGCATATGGCACTAGACTACTTCGCCCCGGGCGTATACGTCGAAGAGGTTGATAAAGGCAGTCGTCCGATTGAAGGAATCAGCCTGAGTGTGGCGGGATTTATTGGATTTACTGAAGATGTACGCGGTGATGCAGAGCTATTTAAGCCGATGATGGTGACATCATGGGATCAATATCGGGAATATTTCGGCGCTCCCGGTTCTGACGGATTTACTGACTTTGATGCTTACTTGCCCTTTGCTGTTAGTGGCTGGTTCGTCAATGGGGGAGGACGCTGCTGGGTATCAAGCATCGGTACTCAATTACCTGGTTCAACACCTCCACCTCCCGAAGCTACGGCTTTAAAGATCGGCACGTCTAACAACAAGCCTTCGCTGATGTTTAACATCAAGCCTGCCGATGCCTCCGAAAGTCAATTAGCTCTTCCCTCCTCAGGCGATCGCCTTAAGGTCGTCATCCAAGAAAGTACTCCTAAACCCCTACCTGATGATGCTCCTGCTGATGCTGAGCCACCATTAAATACAGGGGAATTTTTTAATGTGCTGGTCGTTCGTAGCGGACAAGAACTGGAAAGATTCGAGCATGTCTCCATGAATCCACAGGTCGCGACCGATGTTGCTGACTATGCTGTAACAGCGATCGCTGGTTCTGAATATGTCACCATCGCCGACATCTCCACTAGTGGACAGCCGCTCTCCCGCCGTCCCGCCAATGGAGCCTACGAAATTGCCCCACCTCCTTACATCTCAACAGTTGATCGCTTCGCCCGTGATCTACTAGGACAGAGGGATGATCGCACAGGCATCCAAGGCATGTTTGAAATCGATGAAGCAGCGATGATTGCCTGCCCTGACCTCATGCGAGTCTACGAAGCAGGATTGATTGATATCGATCAAGTGCATGGTGTCATGGAAATGATGCTTAGCCTCTGCGAGAACTCTTTCCCCGGTCCTGCTTTCCGCATGGCAGTCATCGATCCACCACCGATCAAACCATCTAAGGGTATGGAAGCTGTGCCTCCTGATCGCCAAAAGCCCCAAGACGTAGCTCAATGGTTGAGCATGTTCAACCGTCGCTCGATGTTTGGCGCACTCTACTACCCTTGGATCAAGGTCGCCAACCCCCGCAAAGGTGGCAAACCCTCCTACGTTCCTCCCAGTGGTCACATCATGGGTCTCTGGTGTCGCACCGATCAATCTCGCGGCATCTTCAAGGCTCCTGCCAATGACACTCCTAGAGGTGTACTCGGCTTAGCCTATGAAACCAATATGCGCGAACAAGAGCTACTAAACCCCATTGGCATCAACTGTATCCGCAACTTTGCCAGCTACAATCGTGGCTTTAAAGTTTGGGGTGCACGCACTTTGATCGAACCAGACAACGTTCAATGGCGCTATATCAGCGTACGTCGCCTAATTAGCTATATCGAGAAATCGATCGAAATCGGCACACAATGGGTTGTCTTTGAACCCAACGACACCGATTTATGGGCAAGAGTTACACGTACCGTTAGCAACTTCCTTGAAGGGCTATGGCGAAATGGTGCGTTGTTCGGTGGTTCCTCCGCAGAATCTTTTTACGTCAAGTGCGACTCTAGTCTCAATACAAACGAAACCATGATGTTGGGACGTTTGTTTATTGAGGTCGGTATTTGCCCAGTACGTCCTGCTGAGTTCGTGATTTTCCGAGTCAGTCAATGGTCTCCAAATAGTTGATTTTTGTAGTAATTTTGATAGTGTTGACATATTCAGCACTATCAAAATTATTCATATATCTTTAGATATATTAGATGTATATTTACTGTATACAACAGTCTCCATTGTTTAAAACTTTGTACTTAATTTTTTGTAATCCTTATGTGCAATCTTTAGATGCAATTTTTTAATCAATGGGAATAAATGACCATAAACAGATATTTAATTAGGTTAGGGAGGAAAAATGGCCGAACTTCAACCAATTCCTACTAGTAGATTCTACGTAGAATTTGACGGCATCACTGACAAATTGGTTAAAAGTGTAACTGAAACAACCTTTAGTGGTCAAACACAGGGACACGAAAAACCTCTTGCCTCCACTAAAAGTGGAAAGACTTTATGGCAAAGTACTTCGTCTGGTTTTGAAGAAAATCCAAATGTCACCTTTGAAGCTTTTGTCGTTGAAGGAGATATGGATTTTTATAATTGGATGCTGGCTGCAATGCCCAAGAGTGAAGGTGGTCAAGGCAAGTGGTCTGAAAATCGCAAGAACGGTTCGATTGTGGCTTATGACAGCGGAGATAATGAAGTAATGCGTTGGAATCTAACTAACTGTTGGATCAAGTCTTACAAAGTTTCAGACTTTAGCGCCGAGAGCAATGAGTTAGCCGTCGAGACCTATGAAGTTGTTGCCGAGGAGATGGTTCGCGTCAGTTAAATTACAGATCGCATAAATCATTGGACAGCGGCAATTTTATTTAAGCAAAAATTTGAGGTTACGCAATTATGGCGAGTGGTGAGATTTTAAGTTGTTCTAAATACTACTTTTCACTTGATAGTCTAGACGATCTTGTTGTAAAAAAAGTTGGAGGCATTGGCAATACCCTACAAACTGCTGGAACGGATAAATCCTATGGAGTTACCAAGGGTGGAAAATCTTTTATCCAAGCAACTGTGACGGGCGTATCCAATAGCAAGATTACCGCCGAATACGTCGGTACAGTTGGAGACAAAAGGCTCTATCAGTGGTTTGTCGATTCGCATTCTCAAGCTAGTACAGGTGGTGGCTCAACTACTAAAGGTGCTAGAAAAACTGGTTCTATAACTCTTTACAACCAAGGCGGTGAAGAAGCAGCTCGATGGGATTTGGCAGGTGTTATGCCATCAAGCTACAAGAGCAATAAGCTTGAAGCTGGTACTGAAGGTCTATTCATTGAGACACTTGAATTTGTATACGAGAGTCTTCATCGCAAAAAGTGACTTAAAGTTCTGTGTTTTTAGAGTTTAAAGCAATTTCATACTTTCGCTTTAAACTCTAAAACTATTACATTCTCACATGTCTATTCTATGGTGACATCATGTTTGCCGCACCTGCTAATCCAGCTACAATAGAACTCTTAGTAAGTTCTAAATTTTATATTGAAATCACCTTAAATGGCAGTCTCGAAGAGATTGATGGATATTTCATGGAATGTAGTGGGTTGTCTCGTAGTCAAGAAGCAATTGAGATTGTGGAAGTAACTCCTCAAGTATGGGGCACAAGTGGTTCAACGAAAGGTCGTGTTGTCAGAACTAAGCTTCCAGGCAATGTTAAGAGTGATAACATTACTCTTAAGCAGGGGTTGTCTATATCTAAGACTATGTGGAATTGGTTTACAGCAGTAGAAAATGGTGAGTGGTCTCAACAATTGCGAGACGGTGATATTACCGTTTATGATCAAGGTGCAATAGAGAGAGCAAGATTTCGATTTAATGGTGCTTGGCCAATACGCTATAAAATATCAGATTTTAAGGCTGATAGTAGCGAATTTGCGATCGCTGAGGTAGAGTTAAGCGTGAGCGACTTTTTGAGGATTAATTAAAGATCAATGCTCCAAACAGAGTTTGAATTTACGCTTCCCAAAGGCTATGTCGATGGCGATGGCAATCTACATCGTAAGGGTGTGATGCGATTGTCTCGAGCGATCGATGAAATTACACCAATGCGAGATCCTCGTGTGAAGATTAATCCTGCCTATGCTACGGTAGTTATCTTATCGAGGGTGATTACTCGGCTAGGAGGATTAGAAGAGATTAGTACATTGGTCATCGAAAATTTATTTGCTAGTGATTTGAGCTATCTCCAAAAGTTCTACCGTCAGATTAATGAGTTAGAAGATACTGAATGGAAGAACTTGACTGAAGAATCAGAACCGTTGAGCGATGAGTTTAAGTAGCTTAGAAAAAAGAAAATAATTTTATTTGTGTAGGGGTAGCTACAGGAGTCGCTGCACAAATGAAATATGAGTCAAAGAAAAGTAGGACATAATTTGTACTTGCGATAGTGAATCAACTGACGAATTGAGTACCTCAACATTTCTTGCGATTTTGAATAACATAAAGTTTTTCTGTGCAATCTGGCTAAATAATGTCTCAGTATCGTATTTTACCCTCAACTCTAGTCATGTAGGTTTTGCTGATAATTTGATCCTCCGAGTTGATAAACATTTTGTAGAATGAGTAACTCAGAAATAGCATTGCCAAACTTTAATCAATGTCCACAGGGTCTTAAAGGTTTGATGGTTACTGAGCCTGTCGAAGTACTAATCCCTAATACCCAAGCCAAGATGCCTTTGCTAAAATGATTCACCGCGGTTCATAGCCAAATCAAGTTTTTGTTGACCCAACAAAGGTCTGGAGTTCATCTAGTTCACCCACATCAGAAATAGTTTCAATTCTCTTCATTTTCCATTTTCACGAACATGTGATGATATACACTTTGGACATTTCATTGTTTTTTATTGCTTAAACTCATTGTCTTTTACAGCCGTAGTCAGTCTTGTTAGGACATAAAACCCAAATAATGTGGGGCGGCGCTTTGCGCCGCCCCA
>CALRWX020000136.1:0-7240 GCA_943371975.1 Pseudanabaena sp. UWO311
CTGCGGGTGTAGCACTTTCATCAGCCATTCATAACAGGCTTGATCATCTAACAGTTCAGTTAAGGGAAACTTGATCATGTTTATGTCTGTTGTTGCGTCAAAACTTTTTTCCTGTTTTACCATTTCACCTATTTACCCCCATGAGCGAATCTTATAACTAATCTTGAATTTCTATATAGCAATCGGAAATGAGTTGAGAGAGGGTTCGGCTTCGCTCAGCCAGTCTGGTCTGATGGCTGAGCGAAGCCGAACCCACAAATGACTTAGGATTGCTATATTCTATTTCAAAATTTGAACATCTGTGGAAAAATCAATATCGGCTTGATGGCGATTTGAGGGAAGATAGTCCTGCTCGAAGGAAGTTTTCAAACCAGATAGTAGATCGTATTTGGGTTGCCAATTAAGATCTTGAGTTACTTTGGTGACATCAGCGAAGAAATGCTGTAAACGGAAAGGAAAGGCTTTCTTTTTGCCAAAGTCAAAGTCTTTGGGATTGTAATATACAAAATTCAATGTATTGGGATCTTTACCTGCGGCGATCGCGGATTGCTTAGCAAGTCCAATAAAAGTGACATAGCGATTATCAGAAATATTGTAAATTTCACCGATCGCCTTTTGATTACCTAAGACGGCTGCCATTGCACTAGCAAGATCATCGACATGACCGAGTTGAGTAATAAACTTGCCATTGGCAGGAATGGGAATCGGGCGATCCCGAACGATGCGATCAAAAAACCAAGCTTCAACATCGTTATAGTTGTGGGGTCCATAGATATAGGTAGGACGGATGGAAGTATAGGGAAATCCAGATTCTGCACGAACTAGTTGTAAGTAAGACTCTGTATCTAGCTTGCCTTTATGACGGCTTTTGGGATCGGTGGCATCGCTTTCGCGATAGGGCAGAATATCGCTATCAAGATAGACACCTGCCGAACTCATGTAGATAAAATGCTGGAGGCGATCACGAAAAATCTCGACTAGGGGTTGAGTATCACTAAGATCGCGTCCATTGTTATCAAAAATAGCATCAAAGGATTCGCTACTAAGTTTATCTTGAAGTTGCTGTGGATCGGTGCGATCGCCAATAATTGTGCGTAGTCCTGCAACGGGTGAGGGCTTTTTACCACGATTAAATAGAGTTACGTCATGTCCCTGCTCAACCAGCAACTTGACCAGTGACACACCAATAAATCTTGTGCCACCCATTACTAAAATTTTCATATTTAAGTTAATTGAATTAATTTTTGTACTACTTTAAGTACCTCAACATAATTAAAATCCAGATCTAAAACCTGCGGCGCAGCGTGCACCTTGGGTTTTAGGGTTTTATATTTAATTAAGCCTACTTACTTATCAAATTTAGAATATAGCCTTATGTGTTAAAGTGCTTTACAAGTGTTTTAAAAATCTATTCACAATGTAATACAAAAATTTTTCAAAAAGATTGCTTTGCAGTCTTTTTGAAAAATTCTTGTATTTTACACTTAGAGCTAACAAGCTATAGTATGGAATAGCGATGCGTTATAGCTCTCTTTTGGAAATACAATAGAATTTATGCGGCGACTGATAGGATTTTTTTTGATTGGATTGTTGAGCTTTTTCATTGCCACTGCAACAAGCGCACAGAACTTTGTCCCACCGACACAACTACATCTCACCTATCCCCCGCTACAACACACGACCACTAGTGATCGCCTCTTTTTTATTGGAACTGCCCCTAAGGAAGGTAATGTCAGCATCAATGATCAAGTCATTTCAAGGACTGTAGCAGGACATTTTGCGCCGAGTTTACCGCTTCAGTTTGGCGACAATATTTTTAATATCAAGTACTCCAGCCCTGATCGCGATCGCAATAGCGAGCGACAAATCAAGGTCAAGGTAGTACGAACACCAAGAATTAGCCAGCCTCCAAAAGAGATTAGCTTTATTAAGGATTCTCTTTTTCCTATATCTGACATTGCAAGGCAACCCAATGAGAGAATTTGCTTTGATGCGATCGCTACACCTAACGCCAAAGTTTCAGTAAGAGTTGGCGATCGCGAGATTTCTTTATTACCACGCCGCCGTAATAGCCAATTACCTCCCAATTCATCAGTACTCACAGGAAATAACGGCGCAACCAATGAATCACCCACAGGATATTTTCGTGGCTGCACCAACTTTGAAAGCTCAGGACAACTCGGTCAGCCTGAGTATGAATTACGCTTAGGAGAGCGTATTGTCAAGGAAAAAGCCAAAGGTCAAGTAGAAATTCTCTCCCTTAAAAATATCCAAGTTGCGGAAATAGTTGCGATCGCAGCTGATGCCCGTACTGGAGCAAGTACAGACTTCTCAAGATTAACTCCCTTACCCCAAGGAACTAAAGCACTAATTACAGGAAAACAAGGTGATTGGCTCAGGTTAGATTATGGCGGATGGGTGAGAAAGAGCATGACTAAAATCGAAGATGCAGAAGCCTATACACCTTCAACCGTTCGTAGTATTAAAACAAAGCGCATTATCGATAAAGATAATGTTTGGACAGAGGTAATTATTCCCTTAGAAGGAGCAGTACCGATTTCGATCATCCAAAGCGATCGCACGATTTCTCTAACTCTTTATAATGTCACCGCTCAAACTGACACAATTTCCATTGCTCCCACATCAATTATTAATACTCTAGAGTGGGTACAGGCTGAGCCTGACAAGATTACTTATAACATTAGCCTAAAGCCCAGACAGCAATGGGGTTATAAAGTTCGCTATCAAGGTGCAAATCTGATCTTATCCCTTAAGCATCCGCCCGTTTTCTCCACGTCAAGTAAAGAATTATCCCTTAATGGCGCTAAAATCCTCCTAGATGCAGGACATGGAGGAAATGAGGATTTAGGATCGCGATCGCCAACAGGATATCCTGAAAAAGAAGCCACGTTGAAGATTTCCAAATTATTGCAAGATCAATTACAAAATCGTGGAGCAAAGGTAGTAACGACGCGCACCGATGATGTCGATCTGGACTTAGCTACAAGGGTCGCCAAAATTTCACAAGAAGAGCCAACCCTCTCAATCAGCGTACACTACAACGCCCTGCCCGATGATGGTGATGCGTTGAATACATCAGGAGTTAGTTCTTTTTGGTATAATTCACAAGCTCAAGATTTTGCTAAGTTCATTAACACATATATTTCTCAAAAGCTCAATCGTAATGATTATGGTGTTTATTGGAATAACTTAGCGCTAGTGCGTCCCACAAATGCTCCTTCCGTACTTCTAGAATTAGGGTTTATGATCAATCCCGTCGAGTTTGAATGGATTATCGATCCACAACAGCAAAATCTATTAGCTAAAACCCTAGCTGATGGTATTACTGAATGGATTTTGAATGCTGCTAACTGATAGTAAGGATTTTTGGTCTATATTCCACATTGGGAATTTGATCAATGCTTACATTCCGTTAATACTATGGACGGGTGTTGGCTTATTATTTTCGAGATTTGCTCCCAAAAATGCCTCTAAATTTCTTGGGGTTGCTCTGTATTGGGTGGGAGTACCATTACAGCTATTTGTCCTTGCGAGACATACAGAGTTTTCGGATACTCCCTATATTCCCTATGTAGCGATCGCCGCTTTAGTTCTCAGTTGGCTCCTTGCCTTAATTGGCTGGCAATTTGCTAAACAGGAAGATAGCGATCGCTCTAGTTTAGGAAGCTTTGTCTTGGCGACAATGCTGGGTAATACAGGCTTCGTGGGCTTAACGCTAACCAATTCTCTTACTAGTTCCACCTATGCAGATTGGGCTGTTTTATATAGCATCGCTAGTAATGTGGCAGGGAACTATGGAATCGCCGTATTTATTGCCAGCTACTTCGGTAATAGTGAGGTGAAACCACCTTGGTGGAAGCTATTGCGTGATGTTGCCACCGTGCCAAGTCTGTGGGCTTTTGCAATTGGTTGGTATACCCGTCCCATTGGATTACCTACGGCAATTGAATCAGGACTAGATGCAGGCGTATGGGTAACGATCGCTTTTGCTCTGTCATTAGTCGGCTTAAGGTTAGGAAAAATTGAGCATTGGACTAGCCTAAAACCCGCAGCGATCGCGGCTTTTTTACGAGTGGCGATCATACCTTTAGCGATCGGGCTAGGTGCAACCGCCTTTGGGTTAAGGAATGATCCACGTTTAATTCTCACCCTGATGTCAGGCACACCCACGGGTTTATCAGTGCTAATTCTGGCGGAAGTTTATAACCTTGATCGCGATTTACTAATTAGTACGATCGCATTCTCTTTCATCGGCTTATTTTTGATGTTGCCTGTCTGGATTATTTGCTTTGGCTGATTGACCAACGCTTTGCGGCAAATTAAATATAGAGATTACTGAAAGCTCGGCTTCGCCGAGCTTTCAGTAATCTCTATTGGTTTTAACTACGTTTAACCGCTATTCGATGTTGAATTTCTAGATAAACCAGCAAAGCATTTACATCCGCAGGATTTACCCCCCCGATACGGCTTGCCTGCCCAATCGTCATTGGGCGAATCTTGCTTAATTTTTCTCTCGATTCTTTAGATAGAGTTTCGATCGCATTGTAATCAATGTGTGTCGGCAGCTTGCGATCGCTATGTTTTGCAACTTCCTCAATTTGATGCTCTTGACGTTGGATATAACCCACATACTTAACTTCGATTTCCGCCGCGAGCCGTTCAAAGCGATTGAGATTAGGATCAGCTAAACCGTAATGGATTAACTCGGCATAGTTAAATTTAGGACGACGCAATAGATCAGAAAGAGTAATTGCTCCGCGAATCGCTTCACCTGTTTCCGCCGTAATCCTTTGCCCAAGCTCATCCTTTTCTTTAACGCGAGTTCCATTTAAGCGTTGTACTTCCGTATGAACACGTTCTTGCTTATCACAGAACAATTGCCAACGGCGATCATCGACTAAACCTATTTCTCGCCCGATCGGAGTAAGGCGGCGATCGGCATTGTCCGATCGCAAAATCAAGCGATATTCAGAACGACTGGTCAACATCCGATAGGGTTCGCGTAATTCCTTAGTACAAAGATCATCGATTAAAGTACCGATATAGCTGCTGGCGCGGGGCAATACCACCATCTCTTTACCCTTGGCAAATAAAGCCGCATTCATTCCCGCAACTAATCCCTGCGCGGCAGCTTCTTCATAACCCGTAGTTCCATTAATTTGACCGGCACAAAATAGACCTTCGATTAATTTGGTCATCAAAGTGGGATAGCACTGAGTCGCAGGGATGTAGTCATATTCCACTGCATAGGCAGCACGGAGCATGTGACAATTCTCTAAACCGGGGAGAGTCCGCAACATTTGTAATTGGATATTTTCTGGCATTCCCGTTGAGAAGCCTTGAATATATAACTCAGGGATATCGCGCCCTTCAGGTTCAATAAATATTTGATGGCTCTCTTTATCGGCAAAGCGGACAATTTTATCTTCGATGCTCGGACAATAGCGAGGACCCTTAGCATCAATGAATCCGCCATAGACGGGCGTAAGGTGCAGATTTTCGCGAATGATGCGATGTGTTTCTGCTGTAGTACGGGTTAAGTAGCAATTCATCTGCTCACGTTCCACCCATGCGCTCGGATCGAAACTGAACCAGTTATGCTCCGTATCTGAGGGTTGGACTTCCATTTTACTATAGTCTACACTGCGGCGATCAACTCGTGCGGGTGTGCCTGTTTTAAGGCGATCAGTGACAAAGCCCAAGGCATTGAGAGTTTCTGTTAATCCCTCAACTGCAAATTCTCCCGCCCGACCCGCAGACATGGAGCGATTTCCCACCCAGATTTTACCATTGAGAAATGTACCCGTAGTCAAGATAACAGCTTTGCAACCATACCCGACACCAAATTGAGTTTCTACGCCGATAATTCCTTGGTTATTATCGAGCAACACATTAATTACAGTTCCCTCACGCACCGAGAGATTAGGCTCGTTTTCAACTACAACTTTCATTTCGGCAGCATATTCTCGCTTATCGGTTTGTGCGCGTAATGCCCAAACCGCAGGTCCCCGTGAACTATTGAGAATCCTTTTTTGCAAATAGGTGCGATCGGTGATTTTGGCAATTTCGCCGCCGAGGGCATCGACCTCATGGACGAGTTGTGATTTAGCAGGCCCCCCAACGGCGGGATTACAAGGTTGCCATGCAATGCGATCGAGGTTGAGGGTGAGGAGTAAGGTTTTGCAGCCCATGCGTGCGGAGGCGAGGGCAGCTTCACAGCCTGCATGTCCTGCACCGACCACTACCACTTCAAATTCATCAAGGAATTGGACTTGATTGGCTGAATTTATTGAATTACCCTTTATCTCGCTCATTACCTGACAGACCTAACCAACAAAACCCCATTCTAATCTAAAAAGTAAAAGAACGCATCGCGTCCTTTTTACTTTTTAGATTAGGCTAAACAAAGACAGCGCTTTGCACCGCCTTCATTTAGGTGTATTTAGTTGGATTGCATCTGCTATACAAAAATATTAGGCATTTTGAGACATCATTGCTAATAAAATACCGATAATTTTATCGGGGTTCTCGATAGGATAATCATCTAAATCGATATACACGTCACTTCCATTCATTTTGAGAAATTTCCATGTTGTACCTGTCGTTACAACTCCGTATATTTTTTTGATACTTGCGTCATTTTCTTCTTCATTAAAGATTTTGGAGGCAACCATTTCCGCAATACATTGACCTAATCCACCAATAATATTTTCATTTTTAGCTTCGACAACTGTAACTATTGGGCTACTTAAAATCAACTGCTCCGTGGATGCACTGATGATAAAATCACAAAATCCGTTTAGTCCTTTGTCCTTATCAACATTAAATTCGATCCCAGAGAATAAACTGATTTTATGCTTAAGAATTTTTCTTAATTCAACTAAGATATTGGCAATGATTAATTCTGATCGTGCTTTTTCTGTGTTAATTGCACGAGCAAGAGGAATATTTTCCGCTAAAGTTTCTTTGAGATACGCAGTAATCTCAAAACACTTAATAGAATCAAACAGATTTTCCTGCTCAATTAAATTAATTGCGAGTTTCTGTTTAACTTTTTTTAGATCAAAATCACTATAGCAAATTTCAGTCTAGTGAGGTACAGTAGCAGGAATGAGTAAACCAAGAGAGAAAATCTGAACTAGAAAGACTATTAAAAGCATCTTCAAGAGAATTGAGCAAATCAGGATAATTTCTTGCACCAATAGACCGCAAAATACTC
>CALRWX020000137.1:0-7229 GCA_943371975.1 Pseudanabaena sp. UWO311
GCATTGATAGAAATTTCTGTTGTACTTTACTCTCTATCTTCGGTACTATATCGATGATGCTATTCATTTGGTGTTTTGTTTCAACACTTGCACCTTATCCGATGAATAGCTTTTTTGTCTCCTTTTTTTATTTGTCCGCAGTATTGTTAGTATTTATGCACTCTACATTCTTGCTAATCTTAAAATTCGTAAATATACCTTTACATTAACCCCAAAAAAAGAAGGGACGCTTTGCGCCCCTACGATTCTATGCAATACCTAAAATAGCTTTTTTGTAAGCAGGGCGATCGCCTATACGTTTAATATAAGCATCGAGCGCAGGATATTCGGCATAGGATAACTTCAACATCAAAATCCCATAGCCAAGAATGGAACCAACCGCCACATCCGCAACAGAGAAGTTATCACCTGTGAGATAGAGCTTGTTTTCGAGAACCTTATTCAAAGCACTGAGCAAGCGAGGAGTCTCCTTTTCGCGGCTTTCAGCAACAAACAAACCATTACCAAGGGTAGAATTTGCAAACAACACCCATTGAGAAGCGATCGCTCTTTCTTCTAGAGTCTTCACCTGTGCGTATTTGTCAGCAAGATATAGCAAAATCGCCCCTGATTCCCATAATTGAAAATCACCTTCAGTAATTGCAGGAACTTTTCCGAAAGGATTAATAGCTGAGAAATCAGGTTGTAAATGTTCACCTGCCTGCAAATCGAGAAGTTGAAACTCGTAAGGAGCTTTGATTTCTTCTAAGTACCATTTTACGATTGAAGCGCGACTTCTCGCGCCACCATAAAGCTTAGTCATAGTTTTTGAATTAATTGTGGGACTGCAATTTTGAAGCCATTTAATAATGGTTTCAAAATTGCAATATTACTACAGATTGCGTAAGGGAGTTTCCTGTCCGTAGATGAACTTACGCTCTAGATTATTGCAGATCAACCAAACTGCGATCGCAATTATCGCAGAAGTAGAACCTAATAAAATTACAAGCAAATTTGTAGCTAGGAAATAGCCAATCAAGGGAGTGACTGTCCATGCGATCGCCGCAATTAGAATACTTGCTGTTTTGAGCGATCGCACAATCTTTAAGGCTCTACGACAACTCGCACATTTAGAAGTATGGGAATGATAACGATCTAAGAGAACATCCTTTTCTAAAGGCGCAGCCAGTCTTTGACCAGCAAAGGGATCGGCTTCATAGCGAGTTACCCATTTTCGCAGTTCTGAAACATAGGCATCAGATGATGTCGCCAAATAGCAAGCCTTGGCATAATTCCCATCGATATCTGGTTGCGCTAGTGCTTGTTCTAAATAACGTTCTTGATAATGCAGAAAAATCTGGTCATCTTCAAGAATTCCATTTTGTCCGATATGCGAATACCAACGTGGGGTAATGCCAATGAAAAATCTAGGAATTGCCGAATTAAATTGAAAGGGAAATCTGGCAAATAAACGACATTCTCCTTTACGAGTTGGTGTGGCATATACTGCGGTTATAGTTCTACCAAATTGTTTAGATGTTAGGTCGTGCCACATCAAAGAAGGCGCGATAAAAGTTGTATCTTGTGTTCCTAATTTGCCACGGCGGGGGCCTTCTTCCCATGTACCATTAAAGCCATTTTTATGGATTTCCGTAACTTCTAAAACCATTGGTGCAGCATTGGCACGATTACCTACGGATTTATGATGCGTAAATGGAAGATGACTCGCATCAAGAACATTTTCTAAAAGGGTAATCGCATCATAGGGAAGGTCGCGAAAGGTTCCGAAAAGAGTCCATTTTTCAGCTTCGCTGTCAAGAGGCTCGATGATGGGAATTTTGACCTGTGGAGCATTTTCAGGCTTACCCGCATAAATAAATAGCAGCCCCTGACTCTCGGCAGTAGGTAATGATTTCACACAGGCGCGTTTTGAGGTATGAGCAGTTCCACCTTCAGGCTGTTGAGGAATGCGATCGCAGCTACCATCTCCCTTAAAAGCCCATCCATGATAAGGACATTCTAATAAGCCATCTTCAGCAATTCTACCTTCCGATAGAGGAACAAGACGATGGGGACAGCGATCGTCAAAGGCTTTCCACTCGCTAGTATGACTATCCCACCAAATCACCAAATCACGCTCTAGCAGAGTAAATTTGGCAGGTTTTGTTTTATCTAAATCCTCGGTATAAAAAACGGGATACCATACCTCTTGCCAATCAAAGCGATCGGGATCTTGTCCACCCGCAGGCAAAATTTGAGACTGTGAACGATTAGCTTTGGTGTTTATAGGGTTAAGGTCATCGCGCAGCAAGGTATTTGCAGTCATGGGTACAGCTAAACTATCAAATTGTAAAGTTATGTATAGTTTAGCTTGCGATCGCCATAATTGGGATAGCCAAGGGGCTTAAGCCCCTTGTTTTGCAAAGTATTTTAGCTCAGAGCCAATAGTTCAGGATCTTGGAATAGCGGTGTACTCAAATAACGTTCGCCAAAGCTAGGCTGAATCATCACGATTAATTTCCCCTCATTCTCTGGACGCTTGGCAACTTGAATTGCTGCGTAGAGCGCCGCACCACTCGAAATCCCTGAGAGCAATCCTTCTTCACGGGCTAATCTGCGTCCATAGGCGATCGCCTGAGTGTCATCGACAGGAATAATCTCATCAATCAATTCGACTTTCAGAACTTCAGGTACAAACCCTGCGCCGATCCCTTGGATTTTGTGAGGGCCTGGGCGACCACCCGCCAATACGGGACTATTTGCTGGTTCGACGGCGATCGCTTTAAATGATGGTCTGCGCGATTTAATTACTTCAGCAATCCCTGTAATCGTGCCGCCAGTGCCAACACCCGAAATCAGAAAATCAATCTGTCCATCGGTATCTTCCCAAATTTCTTCGGCGGTAGTTTTACGGTGAATTGATGGATTGGAAGGATTGCGGAACTGTTGCAATACATAGGCATTAGGTGTCTTTTCGGAAATTTCCTTTGCTCTGCGAATTGCTCCCCCCATACCTTCGCTACCCGTGGTTAATTCTAGCTCGGCTCCATAGGCTCTTAACATCGCACGACGTTCAAGGCTCATGGTTTCAGGCATAGTCAGAATTAATCGATATCCCTTTGCGGCGGCAACCATCGCTAGGGCAATTCCTGTATTGCCTGAAGTTGGCTCAACTAAAATTGTTTTGCTAGGAGAAATTAAGCCTTGATCTTCAGCTTCTTGGATCATGTTCACGCCGATGCGATCCTTGACGGATGCAGCAGGATTCATGCTTTCTAGTTTGACGATAATTCGCGCCACCGCTCCCTCAGCCTTGGGAATACGCTGCAATTCAACAAGGGGGGTACGTCCAACTAGTTCGGTAATATTCTTGGCGATTTTCATAGATTTAGGCTTGAATGATTGCGAGCAAATGGGTCTGTAGTCAACTTTAGAGCATTTTTGGAGGCTTTGAAATTTCTGACACAAAAGAAGGGATCGCCTCTTTTATACCCTAAAAGCTACACAGACTAGCTCTTTTCGGCTTTAATAGGGATATGGCGATCGCAAAGAAATTTCACAACATCATCATAAACTTAACTAATTAATATTAAATAAACTCCTATGGTTGCTACTTTAAAGAATTTTTTAGAAGAACTTCATACTCTCTGTTTAGTCCGTGTCATCGTCAACAGTGATGCAGGTGTGCTAGAGGCAAAGCTCCATCTCGAAAAACTATTTTATGCGGAACTCCCCAAGGGCAAGTATGCCAATCTTCATTCTGAGGCGATCGAGTTTCATCTAAACATGGACAAAATCACCGATGTCCGCTTTGAAACCGCCGAAGCCAAACGCGGCAATTTCACAACCTACGCGATCCGTTTCCTCGATTCTAATGACAAAGCCCAAATGAGTGTTTTCCTGCAATGGGGTAAACCAGGTGAATATGCCGAAGGTCAGGTCGAGGCGTGGGCTGCCCTCAAAGACAAGTACGGCGAAACTTGGAAACCAGAACCTGTTGAGAGTGTATAGGTCATAATTGTCAATATTTCTATCTGCGATCGCACCAGAGGGAAAATCAATGCAACAAACTATTACTAAAGAGCAAGAACCTAGCACCACCAATATTTCCTTGGATGATGAGGTGCTAAAAATCTTTGCGAAAATGTCAGATGCTCTCAAGGTCGAGGTTCTGCACTATGCAGAATATTTATTGAATAAGGGAATGGAAAAATCATCTGGTTCGGCGATCGCAAGTGATGACATACCAAAAAAATACAGGCAAGCAGGAACAATGGCAAGGCTGATTGTGATGTCAGATGAATTTGATGAGCCATTGGCAGAAATGCAAGAGTATATGTATTAAGTTCTATCCTCTTCACTATTAAATATTGAAGAACTTAAGAAAATCATTAAGGAACAATCAGTTTAATTATTAAGGAGCGATCGCTGTTTGATTTTTGTGGGGTAGCGATTGCGCTTTTGGATGTTGAGGGGGCGATCACTGCTTGATTTTTGTGGAGAGGCGAACTTTTACCTCATGTTAAGATTTAACAAAGTAAACATACTTGTAATCATTAATTCTCTTATGAACAGTCTAGTAGAGATTAAAACAGCGATCGCTAGAGACGAAACATCAGCATTATTATCGTGGCTACAAGAACGCTCAGAAGATGATTGGGATAAGCAAATAAAGCAAGACTCTGAGCAAGGTAAATTAAACAAAATCATTCAACGAGCAAAAGCCAATATTGCCGCCAATCGCGTAAAGAAACTGGATAAAGTTATTAACAACTCCTGATTTTTGGGAAGCTTACGCAGCTTTGCCACCAGCCATCAAAGCACAAGCCAAAAAAACTTATCAAATCTGGATAAGCGATCACTTTTATCCATCCCTACATTTCAAAAAACTCAATCAAAATCTATGGTCTATTCGCATCAACAGAGAATATCGAGCCTTAGCCTTAAAAGAAGGAGATGATTATTACTGGTTTTGGATCGGTTTACATGACGAGTATGACAGATTAATTGATGAGATTTGATTTTGAAAAGGCGATCGCTGTTTAATTTTTGTGGAGAGGCGATCGCGGGAATCTCCTGAATATCAGCATTCGGCAAAGTTGCCGTATAACCTGCTAAAGGCATAATCAACTCCGAAGGAATTAGTGGAAAATGAGTAAAACCTGCGGATGCTGAATAAGACCAAAACCGAGTTCGCTTACTTAAGAATTAGCATGGCATCGCCAAAAGAATAAAAACGATATTCCTTTGCGATCGCCTCTTGATAGATCGACATTAGTAAATTGCGACCATCTTGCCCCAAAAATGATGACACCATCATCATCAAAGTTGACTTTGGCAAATGAAAGTTAGTAACCATTCCATCTAAAACTTGCCATTCATAGCCTGAGTAAATCATTAAATTAGTTTTCCCCTTAAAAGCTTGAAAATTTGAACTTTCTAGCGATCTCGCAACGGTACTGCCCACACCAATGACTCGTCCTCCTCGCGCTTTCGTTGCTTTGATTTTGGCGATCGTCTCTTCGGGAACTTCACACCACTCGTTATGCATCACATGTTGAGTAATATCCTCAGTTTCAACAGGGCGAAACGTACCGATACCCACATGCAAAGTCACAAAAGCCTTATCAATCCCCTTCTGCTCTAATTCCTCAAATAGCCGATCTGTAAAATGTAAGCCCGCAGTTGGTGCTGCGATCGCCCCTGAGATCTCTGCGTAAATAGTTTGATAGCGGTCAGGCTCTGCATGGGAATCAGTGACATAGGGAGGCAAAGGAATTTTGCCTAACTGATCAATAATTTTGTCCAGATCAGCACCTGCAGGAATATGAAACTGCAACTCTCTTGCCCTTGTCGTAGTTTCAATCCCTTCAACCGTTGCTTTAACATTTTCGGCAAATATAATCGTGCTACCAATCGGGAGACGCTTACCCGGTTTGACCAAAGCCAACCAGCGATCGTGTCCAACTGGTTCCATCAACAAAATCTCAACAGGCACACCCGACAGCTTCTGACCATACATCCTTGCAGGAATAACTTTGGTGTTATTAAAAACCAACAAGTCACCAGCTTGTAAAAAATTTGGCAAATCGTAAAAGTGGCGATGCTGTAAATTGCGATCTTGATCAATTACCAATAACCGCGATGTATCCCTCGGTGTAACTGGATCTTGAGCAATGCGATCGCTGGGTAACTCATACTCATAAGCACTTAACGCATAGTCAGGCTCAAGTTCGTTTATAGGCAATGAAGTCATAGAAGGATTACATTTGGGGACATCGGCATCACTTAAAGATTTTCAGTTAAATCTTGTAGCAATAAACTAAGTGTTTGACAAAAAGTGACTAATTTACAAAAAAATATAAGAAATTTTATATACCAATCGTGTAAACAGTGGTATATAGATGGCAGAAGCAATAAATGCTTTTCGCTCATCGCGATCGCCGATTCCATCTTTAAAATATTGAACGAGGAGTTTATGCAGTACTTAATGTCAGATCTTCACCAACGCTTTATTGGCTCACTGAACTATAACAAGCCCCTCTCTGTTGGCGATATATTTCGTGCTGACAATACTAAAACCTATACTGTTGTGAGCATTAACGATACTCGTAACAAGAGTAAAGATGTTAAATCTGTCACCGTAATTCCTGTGCGTGAAACCGTAAATACCCATTAATTTACTCATTATCTTAGTTATCGTTAACCGATTCATAAGCTTTCAGTTGCCCCACAAGTAAAGTTCAAGAATGTTGAATCAAAAAATTGCTCAAAAAATTGTAATTACAAGGCGAGTACAAGATTTAAGGTTAGAAAGTTATCAAACAAAATCTGAGAGATGAATAGAAGCTGTCAATAATAAATTAATATAAACGGGTATTTCTTTGTTCTCTTCAGATACCAGAATTATCAATTAAGCTGAGACATCAAAATTTTAGGCATTGTGATCGCCTAGATTATTAATATGTAAAAGAGCAAAAGAGCGCCCTTTCGGGGCGCTCTTTTGCATAAATATCTCGTAAAAGCTTTGGCGTATGCTTAGAGAGCGCCACAGCTTTTAAGGTTTTATATCTTAGCTACATTAAACCTTGATACTTCATCACTATAATGCTCCCTATAAATCGGACAGGAGATTAAGATAGAAAAGCTGCCAGAAATCACCAAGAAAGTATGGAGAGAATAAAAACAATGCAACGAAAAAAACACAGTGCAGAATTCAAAGCCAAAATAGCGCTGGAAGCAGCGAAAGG
>CALRWX020000138.1:0-7109 GCA_943371975.1 Pseudanabaena sp. UWO311
CGCGAAGCGCCGCCGACCTTTATTTGTCTTTGCAGAATTTCTTGATTACTCGACAATTCCTAACAGAGGAGAAGGACTTGTGTAAGGTAGTTTAGGAGCAAGTAAACCTGACGAGTAAAGATGAGGGTTAGACTGAGCAACTAAACTAAAAGCATCACGAGCTTGTTCGGTGATTGCCACAGTTTTTGCATCATAGGTCTGGGTCGCTAATTTGGGATAAAGCCCGATCGCTAAGATCGGAACAAGTAAGCAAACCGCTACAAATACTTCGCGAGGTTTGGCATCACTGACATATTTATCTAGCTTTAAAGCACGGTTGGGCTTGCCATAGAAAACTTGGCGCAAAGTGGACAGTAGATAAATAGGAGTGACAATTACGCCAACAGCAGCTAACAAGATCATCACAATCTTAAAGTTAGAAGCATAGACATCACTGGTTGTAATACCAAGGAAGATTTTCAATTCGCTGACAAATCCACTCATCCCGGGAAGTGCAAGGGAAGCCATTGCCGAAGCCGTCATCAAAGCAAAAGCTTTAGGCATGATTTTGGCAATGCCGCCCATCTCGTCCATCATCAAGGTATGGGTGCGATCATAGGTGACGCCTGCAAGGAAGAATAATGCTCCTGCAATCAAACCATGAGATAACATTTGCAAAACTGCACCACTGACACCGAGATCATTAAATGATGCAAGTCCCACCAAAATGAAGCCCATGTGGGAAATCGAGGAATATGCTAAACGACGTTTAAGGTTTTGTTGAGCGAAAGCTGCCATTGCACCATAGACAATACCAACTACACCTAAAATCGCTAATAAAGGCGCAAAGTAGACATGGGCATTAGGCAACATTTCAATATTAAAACGGATTAATGCGTAGCCTCCCATTTTTAGCAATACACCAGCTAATACCATCGATACTGGTGCAGATGCTTCACCGTGAGCATCGGGCAACCATGTATGTAATGGAAAAATCGGTAGTTTTACACCAAAAGCGATTAAGAAACCTGCATAGGCGAGTAACTCAAAGGCGATCGGATATTGCTTGAGCGCTAGTTCTGACAGATTAAAGGTAGTTACATCACCATAAAAAGCCATTGCTAAACCAGAAACAAGAATCAAAACTGAGCCTAGGGCAGTGTACAAAATAAACTTAGTCGCAGCGTAAAGACGCTTAGGGCCACCCCAAATCGAAATCAGCAGATATACAGGAACTAGCTCTAATTCCCACATCAAGAAAAATAGCAGTAAATCTTGAGCTGCAAATACGCCAATCTGAGCGCTATATAGGCAAAGCATTAGGAAGTAGAATAGTCTGGGCTTTTGGGTAACATTCCAACTCGCAAAAATAGCAAGGGTAGTAATCAAGCCCGTCAATAAAATAAGCGGCATGGATAAACCATCAACCGCTAAGGAAAAGTTCAAACCAATTTGTGGAATCCAAACATAGGTTTCTGTCATCTGGAACGCTGCTTCATGGAGATTATATTGACTCCAGAAGGCATAGATGATCAAAGATAGCTCAATAAACCCCACCCCCACAGCATACGATCGCACTGTCTTGCCATATTTGTCTGGAATGAAGGGAATCGCAAAGGCAGCGACAAGGGGAAACAGGAGAATTGTTGTAAGCCAAGGGAATTCTGCAACAGACATGATGAGGATAAATACTTACTCGATAAAACTATTCTATGAAAGTTTTGTAAACTTGTGTTAAGTCTTTTGATATAAAAGTTAATAAATTATCAAATCATCACAATAGATTTAAAGCTATACCCAGACTCGTTTTTTAGGATTTAGATTGATATTCATCTATAAATTATCATCTAAATAATAAACATCATTGAGTTATAGCTATCGTTAATTTTAAAGGATATTGCCCCATACATTTCTAAAACCTATGGAGCACACAGTCAGTACGCGATAGGTTTTAAGGTTTTATATTTAATTTAAGCCTACTTAACTTAATGATCGCGAGACAATTTCTATTAAGATCAAATTCCTACAGTAAATCCAGTTAATTTATTGCCGCTAGGCGACAATAAATCAACTCATTAACCTTATACGTTCTCAAAACACAAATGAAGACTTGGCTCAAACCTGCTCAGCGATTAGAAAAACTCCCTCAATATGTTTTTGCCCGCTTAGATGAGTTGAAGTTGCGAGCGAAAGAGCAAGGTCTAGATTTGATTGATCTCGGTATGGGAAATCCTGATGGTCCCACACCTCAACCTGTCATTGATTCCGCGATCGCTGCTTTACAAAATCCGAAAAATCATGGCTACCCCCCCTTTGAAGGCACTGCTAGTTTCCGAAGGGCGATCACAGACTGGTACAAGCGTCGCTACAACGTCCAGCTGGATCCTGAGGGTGAAGCTTTACCTTTAATTGGCTCGAAAGAAGGCTTAGGACATTTGGCGATCGCTTATATCGATCCCGGCGATATTGTGCTTGTGCCAAGCCCTGCCTATCCTGCCCATTTTCGAGGGCCTTTACTAGCAGGCGGCGAGATCTACGAAATGGTTCTTAGCGCTGATAAAGACTGGTTGATCGACCTTTCAGCAATTCCTGAAGATATCGCTCAACGGGCAAAGGTCATGTATTTTAACTATCCTGCTAATCCCACTGGCGCGATCGCCCCCCGTGAATTTTTTGAAGAAGTCGTTGCCTTTGCCAAGAAATACGAGATTTTATTAGTCCATGATCTTTGTTATGCCGAACTTGCTTTTGATGGGTATGTTCCGACTAGTTTGCTCGAAATCGAAGGTGGCAAAGATGTGGGTGTCGAATTTCACACTCTCTCGAAAACCTACAATATGGCGGGTTGGCGCGTTGGTTTTGTGGTTGGCAATCGCCATATCATTCAAGGTTTACGCACGCTCAAAACCAATCTCGATTACGGGATTTTTTCCGCAATCCAAGTGGCGGCAGAAACAGCCCTGCAATTGCCTGACAAATATCTGGAAGAAGTATGCGATCGCTACAAAGAACGACGTGATTTTCTGATTGCAGGACTAGGCGAACTGGGTTGGGATATTCCGAAAACCTATGCAACCATGTATCTTTGGATTCCTGCACCTGTGGGCATGACCTCCGCCGACTTTGCCCTCAAGGTATTAGAAAGTACAGGCGTAGTATTCACCCCCGGTAGCGCTTTTGGCAAGGGTGGCGAAGGCTATGTAAGAATTAGTCTGATCGCTGATTGCGATCGCCTTGGTGAAGCACTTAGTCGCCTTAAACAGGCTGGGATTCGTTATAAACAGTAAAGGATAAGAAGAGGGGACGCAAAGCACGCCTCTTCTTAGGGACGCAGAAAAGAAAAAGGGAAAGGAAAAAGTGATTATTTTGTTACCGTTTGCGTTTGAATTTACATCGCCTGGTCCGATCGCCTTTGAACTTGGACCAATTACTATACGTTGGTATGGATTACTGATTGCGTCAGCAATTATTTTGGGGACAGTACTAGCCCAAAGCCTTGCCAAAAAACGCAATGTTGATCCTGAACTCGTAGGAGATCTGTCAATTTGGCTAGTGGTAGGAGCTATCCCTTGCGCTCGTTTTTACTATGTCCTGTTTGAGTGGCCACGCTTTCAAGCTCAGCCTTGGTACAAAATATTTGCCATTTGGGAAGGCGGCATTGCCATTCATGGCGCAATTATTGGTGGAGCGATCGCGGCAACGATTTTTTGTAAACGTCACCAAATTTCCACATGGCTCATGGCAGATATTGTCATGCCTGCGGTTATCCTCGGACAGGCGATCGGACGTTGGGGCAATTTCTTCAATTCCGAAGCCTTTGGCGCTCCCACCGATTTACCTTGGAAGTTGTTTATTCCCATCAATCGCCGCCCTTCTGAATTTATCAATGAGTCATATTTTCATCCTACGTTTCTGTATGAATCACTCTGGAATGTTGGTGTATTCGCAATTTTAATATTCGCTTTTCTGCGCTTCCCAAAACTCAGGACTGGCACAATCACCATGTTCTATGCGATCGTCTATAGCCTCGGCAGATTTTGGATCGAGGGTTTACGCATGGATAGCCTAATGGTAGGTGGGCTGCGTACTGCTCAGATAATTAGCCTCTCGGCGATCGCCGCAGGTATTTTTGGTCTAATTTGGCTGTACGGATTACGCCGCCGCTTTCCAGATACTACGCCCAAAGAATTGCATATCGAAAATTAATGACCAAAGTGACACCTTCCAACACTCGCGCCATGGTGGAAACAGCATTCCTTGCCAGTACCACCGCCATGTTGTTCTTGATTAACTATTACTTTCCCCTAGGTCCTTTGTTGCGGATGCTTTTTCCTCTGCCAACAGCTCTAGCTTATTTACGCTGGAATGGTCGTGCTGCCTGGATGGCAATGGTTGTCACTTCCTTGCTGCTGGCAATCTTAATGGGGCCGACCCGCAGCATTCAGTACATTATTCCCCATGGATTAGTGGGCGTGACCTTGGGATATCTGTGGAAGCGCGATTTTCCTTGGTCGGGTTCCTTGAGTATTGCAACGGTCATTAGCTCTTTAGGAACTGCTTTTCAGTTCGCTTTTGTATCACTCTTATTAGGTGAAAATCTCTGGAATTATTCCATTGTACAAATCACAGGGTTTTTGAATTGGATCATGCAACTGTTTGGTTCCCTAGACCAGCCTGACTTTGCCACAATTCAAACCTTTGCGATCGCCGCAATCATTTTTAGTAACTTTGCTTATCAATTACTCGTTCATATTGTGGCTTGGATTGTCCTTGATCGCCTCGGAAACCCCATTCCCCATCCACCAAAGTGGATAGAATCATTACTGGCTTAGAAAATGAATTTCAGAAGAATTAAAAATGAATTAAAAAAATGTGGTGAAAGCGCCTCGGCTTGCACCACATTTTTTTAGATTTTATATTTAATTGCGCTCAGCTATTTACAATAAATCTAGATTTCAAACTGTTTGCTTGAGCCATCTTGAGGAAATGTTAAATAATTGACACAATCTCGAATAAGAAATTATACTCAGTACCTACCCGCCAAAATGAGTATATTCTGAAACATTGGTGTAATCTAAACCTCGCGATCATGACTAATCCTGCCGAATCAAATCCAAGCACCTATACAAATACATCAATTGCCCTATCTGAGCGAGAACTTCAAGTGATTGAATTAGTGGCTTCGGGCTTAACCAATCAAGATATCGCGGTGAAGCTTGCTATCAGCAAACGAACTGTTGATAATCATATTAGCAATATTTTAACTAAGACTAAAACTGACAATCGCGTTGCCTTAGTACGTTGGGCTTTGCATTGGGGAAAGGTTTGCATTGATGAGGTAAACTGTTGCATCATTAACACCACTCCTATTAATAGTGTTATTAATACACAGGAATTAGAAAGTGCCTAGCGGGGAGCTATCTATAAGTCGGAGCAAAGTTGTCTTCAGTCCCGATATTGCCTTGGCTGTATATCGAGAACTAGCGTCACATCTTGAACAGATTGAAGATGTTGGCGTAGAACTTTTTTGGCAAGAAAGCTCTGAATTTAGCTATTTAGGCAGTCAAATTGGTGGATTATGGCTCACCTATCCTCAGACTATACAGAGCCAATCTCAAGCTTTAATTCAGCGCATTCTAAATCATTACGGAACTTGGACATTTGAAGCCAAAGAATAGAAAATTTTGGCAAAAAATCACAAAAACCTTATTGACAAGGATTGCTTAAGAACGCACCCTTTAACAAAGTTTTGATTTTTCTTTCAGTTCCAATTCCTAACAAAAAAGGAGTCATTATTCATAGATGAAACGAATATTTACAGATTTTGATGGTCCAATCATGGACGTATCGGAGCGCTATTACCAAGTTTACTTATATTGCATAGAAAAAATCAGGAAGACTGAACAGAATATTCAAACTTTATCCAAATCTGAATTTTGGGAACTAAAACGAACTCAGGTTCCTGAGAAAGAAATAGCTAAACTATCTGGCTTTGAGGATGAAAGACAAGCGATCGCCTTTGCTCATTTGCGGCGCAGCACTGTCCACACCCATGACTATTTTCAATATGATCGACTGCTCGAAAATGCAATTCCAGCCTTAGAAAAAGCTCAAAAAGCGGAATACGATCTCGTGGTGATGACCATGCGCCGCCGCCGTGAACTAGAACCAGTTCTTGATCGATATGATTTAAGGCGTTTTTTTAAGAGCGATCGCATTTTTTGTCTTGATGATGACTATGTGAAAACTATTGACACCCAAGACAAACCAAAACTGATGCAACAGGCTCAAGCAACATTGCCACAAGTACAAGAACAATGGATGATTGGCGATACGGAAGCAGATATTTTTGCTGCCCAAAGTCATAATATTGACGCGATCGCGGTTCTCAGTGGTATTCGTAACCAGACTCAGCTTGAGAAATATCAACCTAGGAAAATCTTACCGAACTTAATGTCAGCAATAACTACAATTTTAGGGGTATAAACAAAAAGGAGCGCTAAGCACTCCTTTTTGTTTTTATAAATGTAATTCAGATTAGATTCCCCCTAGAAATTCTTGTTTAGCAATTTTTACCATAACAGCCTGTTGTCCTAAATAAAGCATATGTAACTCAGTAAGGAGCTGCTTAGCTGCGTCTAGATCGATATTTTGAATTTGTTGGCAAAACATCATGTGGGTAAATTGCTTTTCGATAGGTAAGTCACTCATAAGTACCTCTTTAACAAATCAAACTCTGACAGTAGACGATGACACCGACTAACGTATTTAAGTTTCGTTACAGTAGATACTTGTCACTGTGTCAACATAATGTAACATTAGTTTAAGTTTATCAGAAAAACTGTATCACTACAAACACTTTGGACGAGATATACCTAAAGATGTATTTTCTAGCATCTTAGTAAAAGAAGTTGAATACCATTGTGCTTACGTCTAATGTAGTGAACAAAATGCCGACTACTTGCCATAGCGCCAATGGCGCTGGTCAGTGAATTAGAGGTATGAGAAAATAGAGGCAGAGCAAAGGAGAAAGCTATGGAATGCCCACAATGCCAGAGCGAAAAAATCATCAAAAACGGCAAACACCACCACCAAGATGGCAAAGCCATCCAGAACTACTTATGCAAAGG
>CALRWX020000139.1:0-7106 GCA_943371975.1 Pseudanabaena sp. UWO311
GACTTAATGACTTGCTGACCCAAGTTAGTATCTTAGGGGCTGCTGATAGTCTTACCTTTGAAGCTTTTATTGCCACGAAACAAGTTCCTAAGCTTTGGGCTGGTGCTTATGTATTCATGGATAATTGCTCTATTCATAAGGGCGAAAATGTCGAAGCTTTGATTGCGGCGGCGGGAGGGACTCTAATCTATCTACCTCCTTATTCTCCTGACTTTTCACCCATTGAGAATTGTTGGTCAAAGATTAAGAGTATTTTGCGGTCTATTGGTGCAAGAAATTATCCTGATTTGCTCAATTCTCTTGAAGATGCTTTTAATAGTCTTTCTAGTTCAGATTTTCTCTCTTGGTTTACTCATTCCTGCTACTGCACCTCACTAGACTGAAATTTGCTATAGTAATAAAATTTGAGTGGACTTGAAAAGCGATCGCCACTGGGTAGCGGCGATCTAGTTGTTAGCCTCTAAAAAGTGCTACTTCTGCAAGAGATTTTTTAATACATCCTGCGTAGATAAACTCAGAGTCGATTGCATCAGCTTTCAAACAGTTGCCTCTCAAGGTGTAGAAATACACAGAATTGAAAGCTATTAAGCCAGATGCCTCGTCAGGTGTCAGACAATCCCATTCTTGAAGGTGTGGATAGCTGCTTGTGAGGAGTTCATTAGAAATCATCTTGATAGTCCTCACAGTCGATGATGTCGCTAGGCTCTGGGTAATGTACCTCTTGACTATCAAGCCAAGCTTCAAACTCAGCACAAGCATTTTGATCAAGCCATTGATCAGCCGTATGTAATAAGGCGTTATAGTTTTCCATCTGCTACAATCCGATTAGTAATAAAATTTGAGTAGATCTGGGTGAGCAGTTTTTGGACTTACTCAGGTCACTTTTTTATAAACGTGCTAAACGCTTTTTAACTTCAGCCTGATCAAGTTTTTTGGGAATCTCTACAACCTTCTTGCCATTGAGTTCTTGATCGATGCACTTGCAAAAGAAAGCGTGTAGATTATTTTCAATCTCTTTCAAGTTGCGGATCTTGACCTCAAACGGTGATTTGAGACGCTTAGACATACGGGCTTCGCAATGGGTATCAAGCTTTTCAAGTTCTACGAATTGATACTTCACAAACTCCGCAAACTTCTCCGCTTGGGCGCTATTAGGAAACCCGAAATAATAGCTTTTAATAGATTGAGAAGACTTGATCATCGTGCCTTCAAGATTAAAAGTTTGGACAAGCTCGGAAATATAGCCAATGCGATCGCTTTGCTTGCACTCATGAAGGTTATATGTCTTGAAATGCGATCGAGTTTTAAGTGTTTCGACTTCGCTATCAGTAGCGATAATTTTGAAAGAAATCATGGTCTTAGTCCTTAGTAATAAATTTGAGTGGATAAATCCGATTCACAAAGCCAATCGGTAAAGGCGACACACCTATGTTTATCTCTGGAAAACTCTGTAAGTTTTAATTTATTTGGTTGTATACCAATTGTATCAGATATCTGGTACAAAGTAAAGCTTTTTCTGGTACAAATTTAAAATAGTTTTAGTGGCGATCGCTGTTTTTCTACAGCCGCCGTAGGCGGTGGGCTGAGCCTAGCGGCGATTGAGCGTTACCTCGCTATCTATGGGATGTGTCCACGCCGATCGCGATGCCATAGGCGGCGCTTCTCACCCCCCCCAGTCAAAAAAAGAGGTGAGGTAAAAACCCCACCCCCAAGAAAAAACTAGAAGAGAGACGACTGCACAGCAGCAGGGGCAAACGAAAACCAGCCACCACCACAAGCGACAAAGCCCCAGCCAGAGGGAACACCAAAGGGGGCGAAAACAAAGCAAGGCACACCAGAGCCAACAGCAAAGGCAAGTGAAGCCCAAGAACCCGAACCAAAGCCAGAGAAGGCGCGGGAGGAACTGGCGGAAGGAAGCAAACCAACGGGGCAGGGGGCAGACGGAAATGAAACCAACACGCCGCCGCTAGTGGCAAGCGCACGGACAAACGCGACCGAACGGGCGGCAAACGCACCGCGCTCGACCCCAAAAGAGGCAACCGAAAACACCCGCGCCGCAGGGAAAGCACACCTGAAAAACGCGTCAACGCCAGCCGCGCAGCCAACAAGCACTGAGCAAGTAAAAGAGGGAACCACAGCAGCAACCGCAGCAGCAACCGAAGGAACCACAGAGCGAGAGCCAGAGAAGCCAACAAAGGAAGCAGAAGAGAGAGCCGAAACGAGAGAAGAAGGAAGGGACATGGGAAACACCTGAGTAACTAGTAACTAGTGTAGCAGAAAACTGACACAAAGTAAAGAGAAAAGCAAAAAAAAGCTAGTGAAAACTCCAAACAAGAAAAATAACTTAGGGAACTAAAAAAAGCTAAAAAGGAAGGAGGACGACCAGACACAGGAGGGGGAGCCGCGAAGCGGCGTAAAACGGGAGGCAAAAACGGAGCCAAGCCCACCAGCAAAAAGGCAGCCCCCCGCCTCATGCATTACTGGTTTTATATGGGTATGGGAAATTTTTTAATCTCTTCCCGTTGACTACGAGCCTTTTTTCTTGCTTTTCAGATCACAAGTAACTTTTGTTTTTTAAGTTGTCTTTGCAGGGGAAATCAAGAAAAAAGGATCATAGCCTAGCGGCGAGCGATTATTCGGCAACCTAGCCTGTGCGTGAGTGTAAGGAGCGTAGGAACGGAGCGACTGAAAAGAAGCACTGGCGGCAACATTAACGATCTTGTTGGTAGTGAAGGTGGGCGTAGGTACTCCGTAGCCTATCGTAGCGGCACTTCACGATTAGCGATCGCGTGAGAGATAACACACCAACGGGGCGCTAGAAACAGAAAAAACCTAGTGCTAGAAACAAATGCGCGATCGCTTGATTCTGGAGGCGGCGCAAATAAAAAATTATGCTCAGCCCTTCAAGATTTTTTATTTGCGCTGCCGATCTTATTGGTAGTGAAGATGGGCGAAGGTACTCCGTAGCCTATCGTAGCGGCACACCAGAGATAAGTCTTAACCGAGGACTTGGCAACCTAGCCGTAGTGAGAGAAGTGAAGAGAGCGTAGAGCAGTGTAGTGGAGTTGTGAACCATAAACTCTGTCAGCTTGTATAGATAACCTGTTCTAGTAGGACTGGTGAACGACGTAACGAAACAAACGAAGCGATCGCAACGGAGCGAACGGGCGGCAACTTGGTAAAGATTTGGCTGGTAGTGAAGGTGGGCGGCTGACTTGTTGACACCTTGGGCTTTTAGGAAACGAGTCAGCCGCCTGCCGTAACGACACATCACAAACAAGCGATCGCATCGACTCTGGAGCAGTTGCAAATCAAAAAATCAAACTCAGTCCTTCAAGATTTTTTGATTTGCAATTGCGATCTTCCGTGCCTTTGTCATGGCGCGATTTTAAAAAGTTTACTCAGTCCTTAGAACTTTTTTAAATCGCGATATGACAGCACAGTTCGGACGCGAAGTAACAATATGAGATCGAGGGGTTTGGGAACACTTCCCCAATTAAATATTGGCATTTTGCCCGATCGCATAAAAGTTTAGTCCGTTGTTTCTGGGCAGGCGAAAATTAAAGATCTTGGGCATGGACAGGAAGATCTTTAATTTTCGCTATGCCTCTTTGTGCCTTTGTTGCGGTGCGATCGCCAGTATTAAACCATTTCAGAAACTCTACGCGATCGCACTGCAACAGCACATAAAAGTTTAGTCAATATTCTGTATGGATACGGATATGGATATTCCGTGAACGATGCCCGCCCTTTTCTAAACTGTGTTTGCTGTAATGCCAATGTAGGCGGGTATCGTTCACACGGGTAGTAACTCACCAACGGGGCAAACGTAGACACCATGACCTATAACTGTAGCCAAAAAACTCTAACTGAGAGATTGTCCGCGACCCTTAAGGTTCGCTCTGCAAAGTGCTAACCTCGCAACTGGAAACAGCCTATAACCGTAGACAAAAAACTAGCGATCGCCTATCACTGAAAATATTTACACCTAAGCGATCGCCTAAATTCTCTACTAGAACAATTAGCAAAAAGTACAAGGCGATCGTTATATACTCGGATATCAACTGATACTATTCTTGAAAGGTGATCGGCATAAAACACCATGACTGACAAACCAAAAGATCCAAAAGATCGAAAAAATAGCATCGACAAACGACGGATCAAGATTTATCGCCGCACCTATGTTCTGCCTGTACTCGGTGGCGAAAACTTAGACCAACTACAAAACGCGATCAAGCTCGGTAGCGAAGCATTGCAGCGCGGCTACATCATTAGAAAAGTGCGTCAAGAAGTGATGGTGGAGCAGAAAAGTGGCTTCTTAGGCATGAGTAAAAAGCTTGTACCAAAATTTATTGAGGAGACAGTAAAACAAGAATTAAAGTTTGAAGAGAGGTTTCAACAACTGGATAGCCTCGTTAAAAATTACGATGCTGTTATTGCATCACTAACCGAGCATCAAGATGATTATCAAGAATTTTTTGGGCAGTTAGCTGACGAAATCCGCGAAATTGTCACTCTCAAATGTCAAGAAATTGCCAGTGTGGAGCAGGATCGTCTTGAGGTTGAACTTATAGCTCAATCTGATGCGGATGATAATTTACTCCAGATTGCCACTCAACAAAAGATAGAAATTTTAGAAACCGCAAAGACAATTGGCTATGCGGCAATCTTGATGCTCAAAAAATTGGATCTGATGAGTCTTAGTTTAAACAAAATTGCTAACGATCAACAGACTCAAAAAGCAGTCCTAGAGAGCATGGTTAAAAAGCTGTCAGGACAGAAAAAAGCCTATGAAGTGCAATTAAAAATTAAGCGCTTGCAAGATGAGGCAAAGGAATTAGCTAATATAGCTCTCAACTTTGAAGACTATATGAAAAAGTTTATGGGTTCTTTTCAAACCTTGTTAGGTAATGTCGCAAATGTGGACAAAGAGTTATCTGGAGCAATGCAAGAGATTAAGCAGATTGCCGAAATGACGATGAATCAGCAGTCTGCTACCCTACCAATGGATGATCGCTCCTCTCAAAAAATCCTTGATTTCCTTGTGGCTAGCGATCTAAAAAAGGAGCGTTTAATCGATGCTTTAGAACAAGCCAAGAATTTAAATAGTCAGGTCGATTTCGATCAACGACTTAAAGATGCTTCCCCAAAGATCTCTTTGGCTGATTGTTTAGACAACATCCAGACCTACGTTCAATTTGAATTAAAGCCAATCTTAAATGTCAGAGCAGAGAGAGAAAAACAAAAATGGGCTGAACAAGAAGCTAGATTAAAGGCTGAACAAGAAGCTAAGAAAAAATTTCAGAAGTTAGAAGAATATCTCAAAAATCAGCAATGGCAAGAAGCCGACCGAGAAACCTATCAATTGATGATTACGGCGATTGGCAAAGACGGGGGGCAGTTTTTTAGCACGGATGATTTGCGTAATTTCCCCTGTGATGACTTATTAGCAATTGATCGCCTGTGGGTAAAGCATAGCGATGGACTCTATGGGTTTAGCGTCCAGAAACAAATTTACGAGGAATGTGGTGGTAATCTAGATTTTAGTGAACCAAGTGATAAAACTTGGAACGCTTTTTGCGATCGCGTCGCATGGAAAGAAGAAGGAAAATTCGTGAGCTACTCAAATTCATTTGACAAAAAATTTATCAATAATTCAGGACACCTCCCTTGTATTTGGTTGGGGGAGATTAAGTTGTTATGGTTTTTGGGAAGCTGGGTTATACTTTTCTCGCATCCAGACTTGTGAACTGTAGCAGATAAGCATTACAGCCCAATATTAAGAAATCGTTACAAACCTATTTCTACGACATAATCAGCCTTCCAGCACTTTTGTTACCTGTCACCGAGGGCAAGAAAAAAGATAAAAGCAAAAAGTAAAAAATTTTCCTGATATTTAAAGTTTTTACGCTTGCCTTTTAACTTTTTCCTTGTTTCACCCCAACATCATCAAAGCAATTTTAGGGTTCAGAGCATTTGCGCCAATAAACTTGATCGCCACTGCCAAAATTTCGGCGTTTTCTGCTTCCCAACTGTCCCAAGGTAGCCCCAACTGACCTTTGCATCGTTTCTTTGGACTGCCCCGCGCAATCCCCAAACCCGCCAGTAACTTGCTACCCCATTGCTTTTTAATTTCTCGATCGCATAGAGCAGCAACTTCCGACATTCCAAACGAGTCAGCCGAAACTCACGGTTATTGCATCGCATCGTAATGTGATAGGAAAAGTTTGATCGTAATTCGCGTTTGGGACGAGACATTATTTGCGATCGCTATTCGTTCTAGTAGAAGATTAAGCTTCCCATCCGCAAACAGGACAATCCCAACAGGACCGATCGCTATATTCAGGATACTCATATCGGCATTGCGGACACAAACCCGTAAACCTTGGATGAGTCATGAAAATTTGTAACTGCTGCGATCGCGTTAACCTTTGCACATGATCGGTTTCATAGCGCACTGGCAATTTAACAAGCTGGTCGTCCACAAACCCATAACCGGGACACCATAGCTCTTGACCATCATCGGCAAAGTCTGGACATGAATCACCATCAACACCTTCAGGATGCATGGCACAGACTAAATAATTGCTATGGGCGTTATTGAGACAGCGATCGCAGTGGGGTATTTTCGGCATTTTTATGGAGATAGGCGATCGTTGTTCTAGTAGAAAATGTTGTTTTAATTTTCTACTAGAACAGGTGTAAACGTTTACGGTGACTTGTAAGTATTATTGATCCAAATTAAAAGACCGCCTCAATCATATTGAGACGGTCTTTTAAAGCTTTTAATAGCTGTTTCCAAGCGAGCAGGGGATCACATACTCCATATAGTTCCTAAGACTGTAGCATTCCCTAGCGAGTATTAGATCGAAAGGTGAAGGAGAGGAAGAACTGTCACCGCAACCACTAACAGCAGATGTGCAGTGTTCTCCTGAGTTTGAGGACACTCAGTTCTCAAGAAGCTTGTTCGCCGCAATCTTTTTAATGCTCTTTTTGAGTGCGTCGTAAATTTCTAGATGGGTATCCGCATCCCTAACTCAAGGATCTACCAAGTCCAGAAGACTCCCGTTCTGATCCACCAGACGATGCCGTTTACCTGTGGATTT
>CALRWX020000140.1:0-7069 GCA_943371975.1 Pseudanabaena sp. UWO311
CCCCCCCCCCACGTTATTTGGGTTTTGATTTCTCCTAATACAAGTGGCTATGGCTATATTTAGCCGTTAAGTACTGGGAATAAATGCTTGTTCGATGTAGCTATGTAAACAAAATTTCGATTCGCGGTGAGAATGTCTGACTAGGGCCACGTCAAATCGACAAGCAAGTTTCTCTAGCTCTGGATGTTGACTTAAAAATAGAGATGCAGCTCTAACCAGTTTTATCTGTTTTTGTGGGGTAATCGCCAAAATCCCATCCCCATCCCAATTACGAGTATTTCTAGTTTTAACTTCAACAAATAGCAGCCATTGACGATCGCAAGCGATCAAATCTAATTCTCCCCACCGACAGCGCCATTGAGTCTCTAAAATTTTCCAGCCATTCGCTTGTAATAATTGTGCTACTAAACTCTCGCCGCGATCGCCTACTGCTTTTGCCATAGACTTAATCTTGAGACCCCGTTAAGGACGCCCAGTAAAATAAAGAACCAATTATTTGTAACTCGGCTCTACCAAGCAACAAATAATCTAGTTCTTTATTAAATCGTAGAACCCTTATCATAAAAATCATGAATATCAAAGCTTTTCTCTCACGCAATATTATATTTAAAGCCATCAACCTATTGTTATGTCTAACCCTCATTGTATTAGGGGCTAAACCTGCGATAGGAGATGTATACGTGAAAGCCTTTTTAGAAGGTGCAGATTTTTCTGGGCGATCGCTCCAAGGTTTTCAATTTAATGAATCAGATTTACGAAATGCTTCATTTGTAAATGCGGATGCTCATGGAGTAAGTTTTTTTGCCGCTAATATGAAAGAAGCCAACCTGACGGGGGCAGACCTCAGCTATAGTACGCTAGACAATGCCCGTCTCGATAAGGCTAACTTAACTAATGCCATTATTGAAGGAGCATTTGCGTACGGTACATCTTTTAATAATGTGAACATTGAGGGCGCTGATTTTACTGATGTTGATCTTAGAGCAGCGACTCGCCAAAAGCTTTGTCAAATAGCAAAGGGGAAAAATCCTACGACGGGTAGAACTACCCGTACAACCCTTGAATGTGAATGAATTGAATGCGCCTAAGTGTAATTATTCGTTATCTATTCTCAAATATTAATCTGGTTATCTATTTAAGTAATCCGAGCTAAAGATAAAAATAAGGGTCTATTGATGTAAATCAATCAATCTATCCTGTTTTAGAGCATATGATGCTTTAAGTATATAACATCACAATTTTTGAGAATTACTTTTGGTAGATAGTTTGCAGCCTATTATAATTTTACGTATCAAAGACAAATTTTCAAAAAACTTGCTTTGCAAGTTTTTTGAAAATTTGTCTTGCTTTTAAGAAAGCGCAAAGCGCTGTAAGCATTAAAAATATCTAAGATTGCAGTTGTCAATATTTGTTTTGAGGATCGCTCTGCCTATCACTATATGCAGTTAAACGAAAATTTCAATGATCTATCAAGTGGCAGATTGCTCCAAAGAAGCTTACTGCCACAAAGTCTACCTATTTATCCTGGGTTAGATATTGCTGGGGAAGTTTGGACGGCGGTCGATCTTGGTGGTGACTATTATCAGTTTTTCGAGCAGTCAGGGACATTAGGGATCGCGATCGCCGACTCTTCAGGTAAATCTGTGGCGGGTGCGATTCACGCCGCTTTGTTTAAAGGTCAGCTTGATGCCTATGCACAGCAAGGGCGGCTCCAAAATCCTTCCTCCATGTTGAATTCTTTAAATCAATTACTCTATAAAAGTGGGACTGATGACGCGATCGCTTTTTGTTATGGGGCGCTGGATCTAGTTAAATATGAACTGCATTTAGGCAATGCGGGTATCCCCGGCCCCTTAATTTATCACTCAGCAACTAATACTTGCGAGGAAGTAGTTAATCCTGCGATCGCCCTTGGTCGCTTCGATAGTGCCATCTATAGATCCATATCGCGATCGCTTAATGAAGGAGATATTGCCATCTTTTTTAGCGATGGCTTATTTGAACAAACGAGTCCAGATGGCGAAGAGTTCGGCAGCTCTAATGGTGATGTAATCTCACCACTACGCAAAACCGTCATAGAACTAGCACAATATTCAGCAAAAGAAATTCTAGAAGGTTTAAAAACAGCCCTTGATGCTTTCTCTCATCAAGAATTTCCCGATGATGATGTCTCAATTGTAATCGTCAAAATCAATCAAAAAGTTCATTTCTCACGACTCTACAACTGTCCCTATGTTGAAGCGCTACAAGCATGGGAACGTTCTGAAGAAACTGACGATTCATCATTATTACGAGGTACTCGTCTTGCTGAAGCTTTAGCTTGGGCTGACACTCAAACCGATCTATCACAAATAGATCGCAATTTTCTGGAAGCTTCGGCAAGGATTACTGAGCGTGAACAATTTATATCAGCACGAGCTGCTGCTGCCGATCGCCTTGAGAAATTAAGCCAAGAACTAGAGAAAAGCCTTGATGCTGAACGTCGTCAGCGTGTCATTGCCGAGATGGGCGAGATCAATGAAAAAATTATAGCTCTAACAATTTCTTCAGAAGCTCTCTACCTGTCAAAAAATCATATTGAAGCGATGATTGCAGGCGTAATTGGTGGGGTTCAGCTAAAGCGCCTGACAACTCAAGTTGGTGAAAAGATCCTTGAGAACCTCAAAGCCAATACCCAAATTCGGGCGATTACAGCCCTAGAACAAGTTGTCTATGGAACCCATGAATTTAATCGCCTCGAAGGTCATGGATTTTGGGTTAATAAAGTTTGCTATTCCCGTGATGGTCAATTTATTGCTTCAGCAAGTAGCGATCGCACCATTAAAATTTGGAATGTGGCAGGAGTTTTACTACAAACCTTAGTGGGACATACCAACTGGGTAACCAGCGTTGCCTTCAGTCCCGACGGTAACTTTTTGGTGTCAGGAAGTCGCGACAATATGGTCAAGATTTGGCAGCGCAACTCTACAACAAGTGAGTTTATCCCACAACCGATCGCCACCCTGCGCGGGCATGAAGGTCCAGTACTCGACGTATGTTTTAGTCATGATGGTAAAATGATTGCCTCAGCCAGCGAAGATACGACAGTCAGACTTTGGAAGAGTGATGGCACTGTAATTGGGACTTTGCGAGGAGGTCACGATCGCTGGGTAACTTGTGTTGCTTTTCATCCCAACAGTAAATCCTTAGTTTCAGGAAGCGCCGATCGCAATCTGATTATTTGGAATATTCAGGGTGTACCCATTCGACATTTACGCGGTCATGATAGTTTTGTGGAAAGTGTCGCCTATGCGCCCAATGGTCTGGCGATTGTCTCTGGCAGCCGCGATCGCACCGTCAAAATCTGGGGATCAGATGGCATTTTAATCAAAACTTTTTATGGACATTCCGATAAGATCTGGAGTGTCGCTTTTAGTAATGACAATCACACCATAGCCTCCAGTGGATTTGATCGTATCATTCGAGTTTGGGATATAGAACAAGGCTTGATATACACATTCCAAGGACATGGTGATGTTGTGCATAGCATTGCCTTTAGTCCCGATGGTAAAACTATTGCCTCCGCGAGTAGAGATACCACAATCAAACTTTGGGCAATTCGCGGTACACCCTTAAGAACATTAATGGGGCATACTGACGAAGTTTCCGCAGTTGCGGTTAGTCCTAACGCCAAGTTCCTCGCCTCTAGTTGTAAAGATAAAACAGTTAATCTCTGGAACGCCAATGGCACGCTAGAAGCAGTTCTAAAAGGTCATGCCGACAAGGTTAATTGTGTGACTTTTAGCCCTGATAGTTCCATCATTCTCACCGCAGGAGCAGATGCCGGTATTAAAAGGTGGAGCACCAATGGAACCTTGATTGACACAATTAGCGCCCACCGAGCCGAAATTCATAGTGTTGTCTATCGTTGTGATGGTCAAGTTTTTGCCTCCTGTAGTGCCGATGGCAGCGTTAGGGTTTGGAGTGCTGATGGCAAGTGGCTACAAACTTTAACAGGCCATGCAGCAGAAGTTTACAGTATTGATTTCAGTCCCGATGGCAGTATGCTAGCCTCCGCTAGTAAAGATAAACTGATTAATCTTTGGAGTTGGGACGGCACTTTGCTTAAAACCCTAGATGGGCATAGTGCTGAAGTCTATACAGTTAGCTTTAATCCAAATGGTAAGACGATTGCTAGCGGCAGTATGGATCAAAGTGTCAAAATTTGGAGCATTGAAGGAGAATTAATTAAAACTCTCAATGGACATAGTGCGGAGGTAACGAGTGTATGTTTCAGCCCCGATGGTAAGTCAATAGTTTCAGCGAGTGCAGACTCCACAATTCAATTTTGGAGTGGCGAAGGTACACTTTTGCGAACTTTTAATGGTCATCAAGGAGCAGTTAGAAGTGTTTGCTTTAGTCCCAATGGCAAAATTTTAGTGTCAACTGGTGAAGATCATAAAATTATTATGTGGAATCTCGATCTTGATAACCTATTGATGCGTGGTTGCCAATGGTTGCAAGAGTATTTAAGAACTAATCTTAATGTGGCTGAAGAAGATAAACGCACCTGCTTAGGTGGCTGTGGTTGGCTCTACAAGCATCTCAAATCCAGTCCTCCATCTTCCTAAATTAGTAAGGGACTTGGCGAGAAAAAATGTCCCACCAAGTTTATATGGCTTCGACTTCGCTCAGCCAACGTTGGCTGAGCAAAGTCGAAGCCTCTGGCACTTTAATTAATAGCAAGTCCCTTACTGCAAGAGAAAACAAACAATAGACAAGTTCGATAACTCAATATCGTAAATCTCCTAGTAGTCCTTTAGAACCTACCAATAATTTAAGAATGCTATAAGATATTAGCAATACGCAATGATCTAGGGCGCATATACTGTCTATGACCGATAAAGAACAAATGAGCCTATTCGATTTGGCTCCATCTGAAGTTCCTATCACCGAACTGCCCAAGGCAGAGGGCGTAGCAGAGCCTGCAAAAAAAGCGGCGCATTCTGGCAAAAACATTACCCCTGCCTCCATTGCAACCGTAACAACACATGAACAATTTGCCAATCTTGATAAACTAAAAGAAGCCGCTTGTAAATGTGATAAATGTCCCCTTGCCCCAACTCGGACTCATGTAGTTGTTGAAAGAGGCGATCGGCAAGCCAAAATCCTAATCATCGGGGAAGCCCCTGGGGAACAAGAGGATTTATCAGGTTTACCCTTTGTCGGTAGATCGGGACAACTTTTAGACAAAATCTTGGAATCAGTGGGATTTGACACTAATAAAGACGTTTATATTTGCAACACAGTAAAATGTCGCCCCCCCAATAATCGCCCTCCGACAGAAGTTGAAACGACCACCTGCAAGCCCTATTTATTAGAACAAATTCGCCTCGTCGATCCACAAATCATTTTGCTCACGGGGGCAACTTCCCTAAAGTCAATTCTTGGCGAAAAATTAGGAATTACCAAAGTTCGTGGTCAATGGTATGAATGGGAGGGGCGTTTAGTGATGCCTATATTCCATCCTTCCTATCTATTACGTAATCAAAGCCGTGAGCAGGGAAGCCCAAAGTGGTTAACATGGCAAGATGTAAAGACAGTTAAAGCCAAGTATTTAGAAATAATGGGTACAAATCTAGTAGACGATGAAGAGGAATTTTAGTGAATAACAAAAAAAATGATTTAGCGGAAATGGTAGATGTGGCACTGTGGGAATGGTTATCTCCCCATGCCGCTAGAGCAAGAGTAATTTTAGTTGGGGCAAATCTAGATCTTGTCGATGTAGGCATTGCCTTAACTGATGACAATACGCAATTAGTCCAATCTTGGATTGAGGATGGCTGGTTACGTCATCCCACCACCGATGAACTTAGCGCTTGGAATGCAAATAAAGAAAAAGAGTTTACTAGTCTGGTTATTCCGCCCTTTGTTCTTGTAAGGATCACCCCTATTCCTTTAGAGTTATAGCAAAAACAAAGGTAGTCGTAGTCCTAACAATGAAAGGATTTATGTGGTAAGGATGGGTTCTGCAATGTGCTAGCCATCCGTAGCTATTTATCAATACAAAAATAAAATAGAGCTACGGTCTAACTCTTTTCACTCATATAGCCTAGAGCAAATAATAATAGCAACAAAAAAGAGACCAGCTGTTAGCTAGTCTCTTTTTTTTATTAGATGTAACCAAAAGAAAAAACCTAGGTTACTTTCCCTGTTTCGTTCCTAGGCTTTTTCTTTTGTTCGCTCCTCACACTCCTATACTATACATCCATATTCTCTAAATGTCTACTAGATTGTTGCTAAAACAAGAGCTTTTTTTCTATGTCTTTTAGCTGATATTTTGATTTTTGCGCGATCGCCCCCCATTTGTTAAAAGTTAGATAGTATTTGGACATTTGTTGAAAGCTATAGTAGTCGTAAATGAGTTGGGAGATGCTTCGACTTCGCTCAGCCATCGTGATACCTTGGCTGAACGAAGTCGAAGCCCTATTTTCCTCATATCAGTTTCTTGCTGAAAGTTAATGTATTGACCATATATTAACGTGAGTTCGGGATAAGGATAAGGACAAAAAAGGGAGAAACCGATAAGCTGAAAATAAGAAAAACTAGTTCAGCGAGGCAACTCCCATGACTAATAGTTTAGAAGCCTTTTTCTGCAATGTCGATGACCGTAAGCCTGTTCCTGAATTGCTCAAGTCATTGTTTGGCAAGGTGTTTGGTGATCGGGGCTATGTTTCTCAACCTTTGGCAATACAATTGTTTGAAAACTACCGTAGTCCGATTAATGCCATGATCAATGTCATTTGCGGGCTAATTGCTTATTGTCATCAGCCGAAAAAGCCTTCACTCCATATGGAGTGAGCTTTACCAGCTTTTGCTTAACCCGAACTGACGTTAGGTTTTAGGTAGATGTAGCGCGTGCTTCGTACGCGCTACATCTCCCCGATGCGTAAGACCTAATCATGAACAAACATAATAGAAAAGGACTAGAAGAGAAATTCTTCTAGTCCTTTTCGTAAAATTAAGCTTGGCATCGAGCTATTTTCCCGTAGGGCTACCCCTAAAGTATCTTCACCGTGACAGCGTTTCA
>CALRWX020000141.1:0-6941 GCA_943371975.1 Pseudanabaena sp. UWO311
CGGCGCTTTGCGCCGCAACTCTCTTTTTGTTTTTTGCTTCGATTGGGCTGAGCGCAGTCCAAGCCATAAATCATTTCAGATTGCTATAGGCGAACGCTAAAATGTATCATACCTATCATCAACTACAGGAACATTTCTAATCGTGGCGATCGCAAACCAGTACGGCTATTACACTGAAGATTATCGAGAATTTGTGATTACAGATCCGCGCACCCCGCGCCCTTGGTTTAACTATATGTGGAACAGTCAATATGCAGGGCTAATTTCCCATACAGGCGGTGGCTTTAGCTTTTTGGAATCACCCCGCGACAATCGTATTAGCCGAATGCGCTATAACTGTCTCCCTTGGGATCGTCCAGGGCGCTATGTGATGCTCAAAGATACCGCAACTGGGAAATATTGGTCACTGAGTTGGGCTCCTACAATTGATTTAAAATATGACTTCTACGAATGTCGTCATGGTCAGGGCTATACCAAAATCACCACCGAGATTAATGGGATTCGTGGCGAAATCACCTACTTCGTTCCCACTGACACTAATGCCGAGATTTGGCGCGTAAAGTTAACGGAACTATCAGGTCAGTCACGAGATTTAGAAGTGTATTCTTTCTTAGAATTGCTAATGGGCAATGCTCTCAATGATCAGATCAATCAACCGAATGACAAGCATTTTACTGACATTCATTTTGATAAATCTCTGCAATCATTAGTTGCTACACGTCGCTACTGGGTCTTAAATAAGGGGGTTTCCGTTAAACAGCCAAATATTGATTGGAAGTATCAAATTTATTTTTCTCAAAGTCTTCCTATCTCAGGCTTTGATAGCAGTCTGGATACTTTTATTGGTAGATGGAGGTCGGAATCAAATCCTGTTGCCGTAGAAACAGGCGTAATGAAAAACACAGAAATCACGGCTGGCGATCCTGTAGTAGCTTTGCAGTCGAAGCTTACTTTGGCGGCCAATACTTCTGTTGATTTTGCAGTGACTTTGGAGATTGCTCCGAAAGACGAAAAACCTTCTCTTACTCCCCTCTCCCCTATTGGGAGAGGGGCTGGGGGTGAGGGTCTTGATCACCAATTTTTACAACTAAAACAAAAATGGGATCAACATTTATCCTGCGTGCAGGTGCAAACGCCTGATGCAGCGTTCAATGCAATGATCAATGTTTGGAATCAGTATCAGGCCTCTGTCACCTTTGATATGGCGCGAAATTCAGGCTACTATCACGGCGGATTGCTATTTGGGACTGGGATGCGCGATCGCTTCCAAGATATTCTCGGCGTAGTGATGGTTGATCCTGTGCGAGTGCGGGAGAGATTAATTAAGGCGCTCAACTTTCAATTTCAAGATGGCTCTACTTTACATAATTATTTTGTTCTTACCAATACAGGTGAACGCACCAACCATTCGGATACACCGCTTTGGATTCCCTTTGGCATTGTGGAATATCTTAAGGAAACAGGTGATTTCTCAATTCTTGATGAGATTGTCCCCTATCATGATCAGAGTGAAGGATCAGTCTACGAGCATTTAGTAAGGGCGCTTGATTTTGCGATCGCCAATACAGGCGAAAAAGGAATGCCTCGTATTTTTACAGGTGATTGGAATGATACCCTAGATCATGTTGGCTCACAGGGCAAGGGAGAAACTACTTGGGGTGCATTTTTCTTAGGCTATGTGCTAAAGAAATCTTTACCAATATGTGAATATAAGCAGGATTCGCAATCCGTCGAAAAGTTTCAAAACTTTTATGAGCATCTGCGGAAAGTTACTAACGACATTTGCTGGGATGGAGACTGGTATTTACGCGCTTTCCGTGACAATGGCGAACCGATTGGTGTATCGAGTGCTAGTCAGGGCAAAATCTTTTTGAACGCACAATCATGGGCAATTATTTCCGAACTTGCTCCACAGGATCGTGCTGACAAAGCAATGGCAAGCAGTCGCGAATATCTGGCAACTCCCTTTGGAATGCAGATTGTCGCACCTTCTTTTACGGAAATCGATGATACTGTCGGCTTAATTAGCCGTTGCGTTCCCGGCAAGAAAGAAAATGGCGCAGTATTTAACCATGCGTCCTCATGGTTTGTGTTAGCTTCAATCCTCAATGGTGATGTGGAATTTGGTTGGGAAATCTATCGCCGCATGATGCCGATTAATTCATCACAGGCTACCGATGATAAATGCGATCGCTTTGAAACAGAGCCTTACGTTTATCCTGAATATGTGACTAGCCCTGATCACGAAACCCAAGGACAGGCAAGCCATTCATGGCTTACAGGTACAGCCGTATGGATGTTACGCATCGGTATCGATTATATTTTAGGATTCCAGCCCACTTTTGACGGCATGATTATTGATCCTAAAATTCCTTCTGAATGGTCTGGTTTCACCGCTAAGCGCAAGTTTCGCGGTAAGGTTCTCTCTTTAACAGTTACTAATCATAGTGATGTCAAACAGATGACGGTTAATGGTCAAGTGGTAGTAGGGAAGTTCATTGATCTGGCAAAATATGATGGCGATGAGATCGCGATCGCAGTTTATCTGTAGCACCAAAAGAAGCCTATACCGCAGGCTTAGCGTGCGGTATAGGCTTCTTTAAAGCAAAAGAGCCGCGCATTGCGCGGCTCTTTTGTTGACAAAAAAAATACAATTAGACAGAGACAGTTTGCCACTCTAAGCGCTCTAGAGTATGAGAACGCTCTAGCGCCCGCTCGAAGCTATCGAGCTTAGGCTCAATCAAGAAAGGTTCGCCAACATAACCTTGAACAGCTTCTTGAGTCTTCAGACCATTACCTGTGATATAGACAACAGTAGTTTCTTCAGGATCAATTTTGCCAGCTTCAACTAGCTTCTTAAGAACTGCAATGGTAGTTCCACCAGCAGTTTCCGTAAAGATTCCTTCAGTTTCTGCGAGCAATTTCATCGCTTGGATAATTTCGTCATCGTTAACGGATTCAATATTGCCATTGGTCTTATTGGCAATGTCGATGGCATAGATACCATCCGCAGGGTTACCAATTGCTAGACTCTTGGCAATAGTCTTAGGTTTAACAGGAGTGATGAAATCACGTCCTTCCTTATATGCCGCAGCGATCGGTGAACAACCTTCAGCCTGTGCGCCACTGAAGCGAACGGATTTATCATCCACTAGGCCGACCTTCACAAATTCGTTGAAACCCTTATAAATCTTAGTAAACAGAGAGCCAGAGGCTAGAGGAGCAACGATGTGATCGGGTAACTTCCAGCCAAGTTGCTCTACGACTTCGTAAGCGAGGGTTTTGGAACCTTCAGAATAGTAAGGACGCAGATTGATATTTACAAAGCCCCAACCGTGAGTATTAGCAACTTCCGAACAAAGACGGTTTACTTGGTCATAGTTACCATGTACTGAGAAAACTTTGGGATTGTAAATGGTTGTACCGAGAACTTTGCCTGCTTCGAGGTCTGAGGGAATGAACACACAACACTCTAAGCCTGCATAAGCCGCGATCGCTGCGGTCGAGTTAGCTAGGTTGCCAGTACTTGCACAAGCAACGGTAGTAAAGCCAAGTTCGCGAGCGCGGCTGAGAGCTACGGAAACTACGCGATCCTTGAAGCTCAAGGTGGGCATATTTACAGCATCGTTTTTGATGTAGAGATTTTTGATGCCAAGACGCTTAGCAAGGCGGTTTGCCTTGAGTAAGGGAGTCATGCCAGTGGATACGTCAATATAATTTTCAGTCTTAACTGGTAAGAAGTCACGATAGCGCCAAATTGAAAGGGGACCTGCTTGAATTGTTTCACGGCTAACTCTAGCGGCGATCGCATCATAGTTATAGGCAACTTCTAGCGGACCAAAGCACAATTCACAAACGTGCATTGCCTTAGCTTCGTACTCTGCACCACATTCTTTGCACTTGAGATTAGTAAAGGTATCAACGCGTTCGCTGGTGTAAGGAGAGGCAATGGTTGCAGTCATGTTCTTGGTCTTCCTTTTAGTCGCTAAAAGTTTTTAATCTATTGATTGTAATGAACCTTAACACATGGATTTATAGTCGTCAAATATACCAGATTAATTTAGTCGGGTATAGTAAAAATCATAGATTAAGGGCGTTACAGCATATTTGGCTTTTAAGGTTTAAAGAATCGTAAAGCTATATCCAGAGTGTTAGATTTGCGCGAGGTTGGAATATTGCTAAGCTCACGCAAATCTCAGTAAGAACTAAGGCTTATGTCAATGATCTAAGCATGTTTAGTTTAGAGAGCAAGGCTAAAGGTACATATGCTTACTATGCTCAGTGAAGATAAACCACGCTTTGCGTAGTTTATCTTTCTGATGTAATTTCTAAAACACACTTAGAACGCAATAAGTGATAGTTTGACAAATAGTTCTTGCCTGTCATGGCGTTGGAAGATCTATATGTATCGATTTCAGGTAAAGGCTCCCACCCAGGATGGGGAAATGATTGGTATAGTTGGCTCAATCCCTCAATTAGGTTCGTGGGATGTTAAAAAATATCTCCCCTTAAATACATCTAGCGCTCGCAATCCAATCTGGACAGCAGATATAGTGATTGATCCCACTACATTGCCCAATTTCCAAGATCAGATTGAATATAAAATTGAATATAAATATGTGCGGATTACTGCCAACAATGAAGTGCAATGGGAATCTGATCTTGAAAAAAATCGATGGATTCCTATTGATCCAGAATATATCGAATCTACAACCTCGACAATAATCGTAGATGATGGCGCATTTGGCTATGTTGATCTATTTCCCTATGGCTATCTCGAAAAAGCGATCGCCTCTATTCCCGATGTTTCAAATTCTGATGTCTCAAATACATCAAGTGGAATCAAAGTATTAGTCTTAGGTAGCTCAGTTGCCATGGGTTGCAGTGCTTGGTTACTAAAGGGATGGGCATGTCGTCTAGGACAAGCTTTGCAGGAAAAATATGGACATATCCTAGTTAATCGATCGCAATTAGGCGCAAATGTCAGTAGCACTATTGAACGCTTTGCTTCAGTAGTTGTCCCAGAGAAACCAGATATTGTGATTATTTCGCTTTCTCTTGGAAATGAAGGTATAGCCTATAGCCGCCCACACGATCGCCGAGCTGTGCAGCGCCGATTTGAAAGTGGTTTGTTACAACTGATTAAAATGACCCAAGATTTGGGTGCAATTCCCATCATTGGTGGTCTATATCCCAATGGTGACTATAATGCAGAGCATAACTGGCTATTGCGCGACACCCATCATCGGATGCTGGGTTGGGGAATTCCGATTATTAATTGGCTAGATGCTTTAGATAATGGCTATGGTGGCTGGAAATCTGTCCTATCTTTCGATGTCGCTCATCCTAACACCTCAGGGCATCGCGTAATGTTTGCCGCGATTGACCTTGAGTTATTCCGGATCACCCGTGAGCATCCATTACAATCTCAACGATCTTCTTTGCCAAGCCAAAAGATTGCCGAAGTATCTATTTATGAAGATAAATATGGGTTTAAGGTGTTTGCAGATCCTGAAGCACCAACTTTACGAATTATCAACAAATCAGAGCATTCCTACAATATCACTCCCACTTGGGTCGAGCTACAGGCAGCTTTGAAGAGCAAATCCGAATTAATTTCGGGAACCTATATTTCTAAAAATGATGAATTAGGAATTGTTCCATTATTGACTATTGGTGTAAATGGTTCCATTGAGAATACAGTTACTATTCCCGTGGGCGCGGATTTGCAGTATTACTCTGCCCTCAAATTTTTTGCCCCGCAAAATTCGGAGATCCTTTACTATGATGGTTACTTAGGAATCCTCAAGGAAGGCGATCACGCAATTCGGATTGTCAATGAATCTAACGAAGAATATAATATTCATCCAATGTGGAAAGAGATGCGGGCTGCTTTCACATCTATGCCTGCGGCTGTATATCATGACCCCGTAAATCCAGAGGCTCCATTTCGGACAATGATCATTGGTCATCGTGGTTTAGAGAGTCGTGTCAAAGCACCTGCCAAATCAACAATATTGCTCAAATACAAATGCCAATTATCAGAACTTAATCGGATTGCGATTTTGCCCTTAGGTGATCGCTGTGCCGCCCGAATGCTCCTGTATAAAATGGAATATGATGGTCCTGCATTTCCCTTTGATTTAGCCCGTTCCACCAACCTTGGTGATGTGACTGATTTGGTGGTCAATGATTTCCAAGATATGTGGAATCCAGAATATCTGCATTACAATTCTGAAGAGAGAAGAATCTATCATTCCAAATGGTCTGGACTATCCTTTGCTCATGAAGTAGAAGATTCTGACGATCCCATCAATAGCATGCAGCCTATTCACGAGCGGATGCGCGTTCGCTATTCGGCGCGTGCCAAGAGATTTTTATATACCCTCAAACATAGTGATGGGATTCTCTTTGTTAGGACTGGTGTAACCAACCGCGATTATATTCTAGATTTAATTGAAAAACTCAGAACTAAATGTGTAGCAAAGCCATTCCGAGTATTACTAATCTCTAAGCAAACATCCGATGAATTTGCGGGCATTCCCCATTTATTGCATTATGATTTACATTTCAGTCCAGACTGGATGTATGACAACCTTGACTATTGGATGGAATGTACCCAGAAGATGAAGGAAATCTTAGAATCACTAGGTATATCCAGTCAAAATCTTTTCTGGTGTCCTCCAAATCCAGATTAGTCTCAGTACGTTAGCTTGGACAAGTTGACATTCCCCGCACTGAAGCGACGGCGATTCCTGATTCAGCGCTTCGACAAGCTCAGCGACCACGAGACAACTTACCAAATAGACCTAAATCTAACTGTCAGAGGTCGAACTCTCCACAGGCGTAGAAATTTCCGTATGCCCTACGGTATTTTTTAAACCAATAGCCAAGATATTCAGTGCAGCATTGTGGTCACGATCTAAAACCGTACCGCAATG
>CALRWX020000142.1:0-6387 GCA_943371975.1 Pseudanabaena sp. UWO311
AAGGCGATCATAGTGCTGAGACTTTAGAGCCATTATGGACAATAGTGGCGGCATGGCAATGCTATTTCTACGTCACTGATGGCTGGACTGTTTATCCAAGTTTTATCCCTGATGGTGATCAGATTATTAGCAAGACTTACATGACTCGAATTGAGGGAGAAAACTCTCGGCTACGTCACTATCTGGCGAGATTGCACCGTAAAACTTTCTGTTATTCCCAGTCTTTAGATATGTTGCGTTACTCTGTGCGGTTGCTGATTCATTATCTTCACGACCCTTCTATCCTTTCTTCCATCTAATTCATACTTTTGTCTGCAACGCCGCTTTTTCTATTGGTTGTAATTCGGTCTGCTTAGAAATATTAGGATTAAATAAAGCCCCAAACATCTGCTTACCAGAATAATCATTACTAGAGAGGCTGGCTCTTATAGATTGTAGCTGTACAGCATTAGCCAAATCTTTCTTAAATTCATCATCAGACGGATTGTTATTTAGAAGATACAAGCCTTTTATTAACTTTCGGTCGTTTTGATAATTGTTAAACATATCAAACAAGAAAAATCCATATCCCTGATATCGCCTAGATAACTCTTTTAAATCCAATTCAAAAAATCCAGAAGAGTACTTTCGTTTCAAATTAGGCTCAATACTCTCAATAACTTGAACTTTATCTTTTAATTGGTTCAAACAATTTTGGGCAGAGCGGATGTCAATTTTATCCCACTTGTTTGGCAAAATATTCGGCGCTTTCAAAAGATAAGACAAGGCAGAATAGTTTTTATGTAAGGTTTCCAGATTAGATATAGAATCCATATTTACAATAGATGTCAACGATGTATTGATATTTTCAATCTCTATAATTGCACCTTGCAATATTTCAATTGTCTCTTTAATCTCTAGCTCAATATCAAAAGAATATTCACTAAATGAACTTTTTGACCAAATAGTAGTCACTTTATCATTGAAGAAGGAAGTAGAGAATCTAGAGAGTCTATCTAGTAAATTTTTTACTTTATTTAGTCGTTCTTGATCCCACTGTTTAAATTCGGGCAACAAAATCCTTAAATTAGGAATTGACTTGCTTTCCATTTTTAAAAGATCACCAAAAAGCTCAAACGCTGATTTATTTAATGGTTCGCTTTTTTGATGTAAAGTGGTGAGGTATGAACTCAAATATTTACGAGAATATTTTAATTTTTGAAAGAAGTAATCATAATTCTCTTCTTGATCACTTTCCATAAACTGTGCTAGATGTTCAACAGTTAAGGATAAATTTTGAACAAATTCGCGCTTATTTGTTGTTGCATTATGATGAAGATTTAAACACAGATCTCCCAATCCACACTCTTCAAATCTTTTCGAGACAACACTTAAAGCTGTTTCCTTCTCTGCAACTAATAAAACTGATTTCCCACTGCCAATCAACTCAGCAATTATATTGACAATTGTTTGGCTTTTCCCTGTTCCGGGTGGACCTTGGACTACAAAGCTAGAGCCAGATTTTGCAGCTTCAATAACAACCTGTTGGCTAGAATCAGCATCAAGAATTTGGAATATCTTTTCTGGTTTAGTTCGTGCATCCATTTCATGCACTGGCATAGGCTCATTATAGTCTAATTTGTAAGCAGTCAGATCTCCAGCAAGAGCTTGCAGAATTGAATTTTCTAAAATTAAAGATTCATTATCAATGATGTCACGAACCATCGCAGCCTTAGCATACGAGAAGAGCGAAAGAAAAATATCTTCTTCGATTCTCCATTTGTCCTGCTCTAACGGATTGCGCCTCTTATAGAGTTCTATTTGTTCATAAATAACTTTAATAGTTGCTTGATAGTCTAGATCCTCATCTAGCTCTGGCAAATTAATTCCAAATGTTTGTAGTTTTTGTATTAATGTTGGATTTAATACTATATCTTCATCCAACAACTTAAGTGTATATTTATCTTGACCTCGTTCTTTAACCAATTCTACAGGCATGAGAATTAACGGGGAAGTAAAGCTATAGTCTGGCTTGTTTCTGTCATACCAAGTCAGTGTACCAAGAGCCACAAATAGACTGTTAACCCCACGTTTTGCAAATGATTTTTTGCTTCAAGCCGTAATTTCTTAAGCCGTTTCATCTGTTCATCTTCAGTTTGAAGAGTTCCTAACCTGCTTCTGTTTTGTAGATTTGGTTGAAAATGGAGTGCAACACCAGCTATTAAATCTCTAAATAGGATATTTGCTGCCAGTGTATTGTCGCCCAATGTTGTAATTTGTAAAACACTGGGACTATTTAAACGAAAATTTATAAGGGGATTGCGCCGCCCTAAGTCCGCAAGATTCGCTTTCCAAGTTTCAATTTTTTGAGAAAGGTTACTATTAGACATTACCTGTAATATCGTCTCTTAACATTTTAGTTTTTTTATTTTAAGACTTATTTTTAACTCTTTAGAATCCTTTTCGGTATTTAAGTAAAGGGGTAAAAATACATATGTAGTAACGACCACAATTAATTTCCTGAAAACTAAAATAGCGATTATTAGCTAAGATTCTGTTTTAACCAACACAATTCCATCTTGGCGAATATTGCGTAATAGAGGAGAGTTTTCAGTTTCAAACCGCGATCGCGGTAAGAAGAGACGCGAAACCAGTAAATTATGCTCTAGACAAAATTGGGCGATGAAATGACTGGTGCGGCGTAGCTCCGTGCTGGAATTAACAGGATCTTGCAGCACAACCAAGATATCGATATCTGACGTTGGTAACGCTTCACCTCTAGCTTGAGAACCAAACAAAATCAGGCGATCGAGACGCGATTGATATTACTGCTGAAAATATTCTCGCAGAGGCGCAAGCAGGGTGAAAAGTTGTTGATGTCCTTGAGTCACGATCATAAAAGATTCGCTTCATTCTCGAAGCTGTTAGCTAACTGCGGTTCGCTCTCTTTTAAGATACTACATTCTCACAAAACTTTGCTAAACGTTCTGCAAGATAAGTATATCTATGCCGATCGCTAACTTGTTTGACCGCCAGCCCGATCGCCTTCGACTCTCCGACAATGATGGCAAGCTTTCGCGCACGAGTCAGCCCAGTGTAGAAAAGATTACGAGAGAGCATCAGAAAATGTTGCATGAACAGAGGCATGATCACCACAGGATATTCGCTGCCCTGGGCCTTATGAATTGTTGTCGCTCTAGCAAGAGCAATCTCATTAAGATCGGCATAATCATAGGTTACTTGCCGATCGCCAAATACAACCGTGACTTCTCGCTCCTCCAAATCTACCCCCGTAATCGTACCAATATCCCCATTGAACACCTCACGGTTATAGTCATTCACCTGCTGCATAATGCGATCGCCTAAACGAAAGATCGTATTCCCATACTTAATTTCGGGCTTAATCGCATCAGGAGGATTGAGCAACTGTTGAAGCACAACATTGAGATTGCGCGTACCGACATCACCTCTGGTCATCGGACAGAGAACCTGCATATCCTGCTGAGGGTCAAAGCCCAGACTGGGTAACAACTCCGTAATAATGTCACAAATCCCCTGCTGACCCGCTTCAGCATTGGGCATTTCTAACCAGAGGCAATCGGATTGAGGCTGGTTAGAGACTTTTTCCATGTTTGGAAACTTACCCGTATTGATACGGTGAGCATTCTGGATAATTTGACTTGCCTGAGCCTGACGAAATACCTCAGTGAGCGTAATTACAGGGACTTGCTGAGAATCAATTAAATCTTTGAGAACATTGCCCGCACCGACACTGGGAAGTTGATCGGTATCGCCGACAAGAAGTAGTTGAGCGCCCAAGGGAATTGCTTTCACCAGAGAAAAAGCAAGAAATAGATCCAGCATCGATGCTTCATCAATACCGATCGCCTGAGCGGTCAGAGGATATTCCTGATTGCGTTTAAAGCCCATTGATTTTGGGTCAAACTCTAGAAAACGGTGAATTGTCTTAGCTTCATAGCCCGTGACTTCCTGTAATCGTTGAGCCGCCCGACCCGTCGGCGAAGCGAGAGCAATCTCCTTACCCATCGCTTTCCAGAGCGCGACAATCGTGCGGGTGGTGGTAGTTTTACCTGTCCCCGGCCCACCTGTGAGAATAAGCACCGACGAAGTTGCCGCCATCTCCACGGCTTCGCGTTGTTTAGGCGAGAGTTGGATATTTCTTTGGGTGGTGTAGCGATCGATCCAAGCATTGACTCGTTCAGGATCTGGGTTGTGTTTGTGTTGCAATAATTGATAAACGCGTTCAGCAAGATTTTGTTCAGTATGGAAGTAAGTAGGTTTATAGCAGATGAACTCTCCTTCTAAGCCTTGCATCACCAAGCGATCGTTAACGGAGAGATGGAGAACAATTTTAGAGATAGTTTCAGGATCTGGTTGATAATCTTCGATGGCAAGCAGTTTGATGGCTTTCTCTTCTAGTTCAGGGCGCGGTAAATAGCAATGACCATCTTCAGCAGCTTCCCCTAAACAATGGAAGATACCCGCAATACTGCGAAACTCTGAGCTAACCTCAATACCAATATTCCGAGCGATCTGATCGGCAGTAAAGAAACCAATGCCATAGATATCTGTCGCCAGTTGATAAGGATTTTCGGAAACGGTCTGAATGGAATCATTACCATAACGCTTAAAAATCTTGACCGCATAGGTGGTGGATACTCCATGTCCTTGTAGAAATACCATGACCTCTTTAATCGCCTTTTGAGTTTCCCAAGCAGTTTTGATCATCTTCACCCGTTTCTTGGCAATGCCAGGAACTTCAATCAGACGGTCAATCTCATTTTCAATGATGTCAAGGGTATCTAAGCCAAAATGAGTGACGATGCGTTTAGCGGTGACTGGTCCCACGCCTTTAATCAGTCCACTGCCCAGATATTTCTCAATTCCTGTAATCGTGGCGGGTTTAGTTTCACGGTATTGAGTGACTTGGAACTGGTCGCCAAACTTGGGATGCGATCGCCATGTGCCTTCTAGTGCAAGAGTCTGTCCTGCTTGGATATTGGCAAAGTTACCGACTACGGTGATTAGGTCTTGAGCCTTGGGGACTTTTAGCCGCGCTACGGTATAGCCTGTCTCTTCGGAGTGAAAGGTGAGGCGTTCGATGATGCCTTGGAGGTGGTCGATGTTGTCAGGCATGAGCCAAAAGGACGGTTAAATGTAGCGATCGCCTTACCATTATTAGCTAAAATGTTGTGGTGCTACAATTGATTGGTGATCGCTCAAATTAACCAGCGCAAACAATTATTTTACATAGAAATCTAAAACGATGACTATTCAACAAATTGAGTCGGCTATATTAGAACTTCCTCCTAGCGAATTTCGCAAAGTTATTGATTGGCTGTTGGATTTAGATTATCAACGTTGGGATGAGGAGTTAGAGAGTGATATTGAGGCTGGAAAGTTGGATTTTCTAGCACAGGAAGCGATTGAGGATTTTGAAAATGGATTTTGCAAGCAAATCTAATGCACTTCACAACCAGACGATTTTGGGGATATTACAAAGCTTTGCCTGAAAATATTCAGGAGATTGCCGATCAAAGCTATGAGTTACTGAAAACGAATCCATCGCATCCATCTTTGCACTTAAAGAGAGTTGGGAAGTATTGGTCAGTAAGAATTAGTAAGGAATATCGGGCAGTGGGAATTGAGGTTGAGAAGGGTATTTCTTGGTTTTGGATTGGTACGCACGCTGAGTATGAACGTCTCATTGGGAAGTAACAATATTGGGGCGATCGCCTAATTAATCGTCCCTAATCCCACCACATCAAAAACCTCTAACCATATGATCAGTCATCTACAGATAAATCTACATGATGCACTATTCAGCAGATTTGCGCCATTCTTGACCAAGGCGATTTGCTTCGTCAAAGGTAGGATCGTTTTCAAAGCTACCTACGACTTTTAACCACCAAGGTGTTTTTTTCTGAACAAATACAGATAGCATCTGTCGCATTTGTGCGAGTTCTGTTTCTAATGCGGCTACTCTAGTTTCTAGATGTTGAGATTTGTCTTCAAGCTGTTGAGAGAGCATAGAAGTTTTTGGTGAGTTAAGGTGTTGTGGCTATTATAGCAAGATGGTTGCAAGTGTAAATTTACGCGATCTCGCATACCCCAATCACCAAAACTGAAGTTTTTGCAAGATTACGATAGAAAACAAGGAGATCGCCTCAAAAGTAATCTCAAGACGATCATTCAGAAGTTTTACGTTTGGATCAATTGTGAAAAAGCTACTAAAATTTATTAATTTTTACAACAATACTACGGACAAATTGGGGCAGAGATGGAGCCGTAGTTACAAAGTTTGTGGAAATTAGGGTGTAATTTAATTGAAGTAAGGTCTAAATCTAACAGGGAAATAAAGCGTTCAAGGAGATGGCGATTGAAAGC
>CALRWX020000143.1:0-6257 GCA_943371975.1 Pseudanabaena sp. UWO311
TGTGCGGCGAAGCCGCACACCCCTAATTATTTCACTGGGAGGTGAGTATACAAGGTATGATAAGACCAATTTTCAGGCATTTTGAATGTATTTTTTTAATTGATGGGATATGCAAGTGAGATTTCATTTTAGAGTGAGGAGAGCATAATCCATGAAAGCCATGATTCTAGCGGCGGGCAAAGGTACGCGAATTCGTCCGATCACAAATATCATGCCTAAGCCCATGATCCCAATTATGCAAAAGCCTGTTATGGAATTCTTAGTTGAATTGCTCAGACAACATGGCTTTGATCAAATAATGGTTAATGTGAGCCATCTTTCTGAAGAGATCGAAAACTATTTTCGAGACGGTCAAAAATTTGGTGTGCAAATGGCATATTCCTTTGAAGGGACAATTGTCGATGGCAAGTTGCAAGGTAGCGCCCTCGGTTCCGCAGGTGGACTCAAAAAAATTCAAGATTTTTCTCCATTCTTTGACGATACTTTTGTAGTTCTTTGTGGTGATGCTTTAATCGATCTCGATCTCACCGGTGCCATTAATTGGCATCGTCAAAAGAAATCTTTAGCCACGATTATTACTAAGACTGTACCTAAGGAGCAGGTATCGAGCTATGGGGTAGTCGTTACGGATGATGAGGGCAGGATCAAACAGTTTCAGGAAAAGCCCAGCGTTGAAAATGCTCTCAGTAATACGATTAATACAGGTATCTATATTTTTGAGCCAGAAATTTTAGATTATGTACCTTCAGCGACGGAGTTTGATCTTGGTAGTGATTTATTCCCAAAATTAGTCGCCGCAGATTTGCCATTTCACGCGATCTCTATGGACTTTCAATGGGTTGATATTGGAAAAGTCCCAGACTATTGGCAAGCCATTCAAGATGTGTTGTTAGACAAGATCAAAAATGTAAATATTCCAGGTCATGAAGTTCATCCTGGAATTTACACAGGATTAAATGTATCTGTGAACTGGGATAAAGTTGATATTCGTGGACCTGTTTATATTGGCGGGATGACTCAAATCGATGACGGTGCAACAATTATTGGTCCAACAATGATTGGTCCAAATTGCCATGTTTGTAGTGGTGCTGTGGTTGAGCGGAGTGTGATTTTTGAATATTCGAGGCTTTCGGATGTGCGATTGGTGGACAAGCTCGTGTTTGGGCGTTATTGCGTTGACAAGACAGGCGCAACGATAGATCTCCAAGCTGCTGCATTGGATTGGCTAATTACCGATGCAAGACATCAACAACAAAAATCACCTTCTCCTTTAGGATTTTCTAAAGTTCTGACCTAAATCTACCTAAAATCCAGTAAATTCCTTAGTCTTGCCTAAGTCCTATTAAAAAATAGGAGTGGTAATTTGTACCACTCCTATTTTTTATCTACCGCGAACTCTAATAAATTGATCGATGCCTCTTGCGATCGCTTCAGCCATTAGTTTTTGATAACTCGGCGTACTGAGATTTCGTGCCTCCGTGGGGTTGGTTATAAACCCTGTTTCCACCAAAATTGCTGGCATCGAAGTTTTGGCAATTACATAAAATCCTGCGCCTCTAACCGAGCGATCGCTTGCTCCTGTCCCCGAAATAATTTGTGAATGCACATAACTAGCAAGCTCTTTGCCCGTTGGTGAGTTGCGTGAATGATAGGTCTCAATCCCATTGATTTCGTTATTGTTTGTTGCCAGAGAATTGGCATGAACACTCACAAATACATCGGCGTTGATTCGTTCAGCCGCCGCCACACGCGGTTCTAAATCAATCTCGACATCGTTAGTACGGGCGTAATACACGGTAAAGCCCATACTTTGTAAGGCCTGACCCAAGAACAAGCTTATGGGTAGAACCACATCTTTTTCTTGTACTCCGTTGGCCACTGCTCCCGGATCATTACCACCATGCCCCGCATCAACAAAGACTACACCCCGTCGGCGATCACCTATATTCTGTGGTAATGGTGCATTAGGACTACTATTTGGTAAAGGTGAGGAATTGTTTTGGGATACTTGCGAAATTCTATTTATGCCAATTTGCAGCTTAATTTGTTGATTGTTTTGGCGTTGGGCTTCATTTACTTTCCAACCTGCGAGGGTTTTAATACCGATTTCCACAGAGTTTCCCACTTGTGATAACCGAATTCTCTCAATCGGGCTATTTGCGGCAAGGGTAGGACGTTGTAAATTTGGAGAAATATTCGCATTGGCAACAATCAAATTAAAATTTCCAGAGACGCGATCCAGATTTGCTTGATAGTTAATTGGTTTGTTAGCTTGGATTAATAACTGTCCTGTACTACTAAAACTCAGTCTTTCGATCGCCGCAGGTCTGCTTGTATTATTGGGAATTGCCTGTGCAATTTGATTAGATGGGCTGAGTAACAAAGTATTAGTTGCGGCAATATACTGACTTTGCCAATCAAGCTTGCTATTGGGATCCTTACTATCAAGATCAAAAACTAAGCGGGCGATCGCAGGATTATTTTGAAATTGAGCAATCCTAACTTGCTTTACCCCGAAACGATTCATGGGCAGATTGGATTTATGTAATTCCTTGATCACCTCAGTATTTTGTAAATCCACAATCAGGCGATCGGGATTATCTTCGCGTTGAATAAGGAGTTGGGGATTAGCATCGACATTTAACATCAATCCGTTAGTAGCAGGTCTAATGCTATTTAGCCTTATCGCATTAGTATCCGAGGTGTTTTGAGCTAGTAAGGTTGTTAAGTAATTATTCTTGTTAGGCTGTGATACTTGATTTGTTGATACTTGATTTATTAGTGAAGCTGATGACAAAACATCAGTTTGCAAAGCGTAGGCTGTTCTGTTGGATAGTTTTCCCAGATTCCATCCATAGCTAGTTGCCATGCTTACACAAACTCCAACCGCTAGTTGACGATATCGCAAAATAGTTCTCCCAATGGCATAAAGATCGACAATTTGAGCTATCTAACAGCTAGGTTTTATGACTTTAGAGTAATCACACAATTCTCTATCTTCGATAAGATTTCAAGAATTGATCAACTCCCTTAGCGATCGCGGCTGCCATCTGTTCTTGATAAGAACTATTGACTAATCTTGATGACTCTGACGTATTTGTAATATATCCCGTCTCTACAAGAATTGCAGGCATTGATGTATTCCGAATCACATAAAATCTAGCTGACCTCACACCACGGTCATTAGCACCTGTACTAGCAATAATTTGGTTATGCACCAAATTTGCAAGGCTCTTACCTAGAGACGCACCCGGTGCATAATAAGTTTCGACCCCATTAACTTGAGATACATTTGACTCCAAAGAGTTTACATGCACACTGACAAATACGCTAGCTCTAGCACTCTCCGCAATTTGGACTCTTGACTCTAAATCTAGATCGATATCCTTAGTACGTGTATATGCCACAGCATAGCCCATCTGCTGCAATATTTTACCTAACTCCTTACTCATTGCTAAGGTAATATCTTTTTCATATACGCCATTGCGATTAGCTCCTACATCTGGTCCACCATGACCAGGATCAATCATAACTATTTGCCGACCCGTACTATTGCCATAAATTTGCTGTCGCTGTGAGCCCTTGTTTGATGGAACACTTGGATTAACCTGTCTAACACTTGCTAACTGTAAAGTGATCGCTTTCGGATTTGTCTTAGCTGTTTCCCGAATTTGCCAGCCTGCGATCGTCTTTATACTAATCACAATCGCATCACCAAGCTGATTGAGGTAAATTTGCTCAATCGGACTATTGGCTCCTAAAATAGTGCGACGCAGTTGTGCTGAGATCCTTGCCGCAGGTACTGTGACACTATAAGTATTATTTCTTGTATCTAAGCTGCTACGGTACGCAATTGGCTGACTAGCTTGAATTACTAACTGACCATAGCCATTAAACGACATACTATCAATTGTCGTTGGTAAACTACTGCTAGTCACAGGTAATGATGCTAAGGGTAAACTCGAAATGGGACTACTTGCAGCAGGATTATTCACAAGTGCTCCCACACCACTGGGGCGCATCAAAAGCAAACCAAGTTCCGAATCAAAATAGCTTTGCCATCTCACAGGATTAGCATTATCTAAATCAAAAACTAATCTTGCGATCGCGGGAAAATTTTGAAACTGAGCCACTCGAACTTGGCGTACCCCATAACGATTAACAGGTACGATGGTGTTATGTATGTTTGGAGTAACTTCGGTTGCCTGTAAATCAACAATAATGCGATCGGGATTAACTAATCGTGATGTGGTTAGTTTGGGATTTCCATTGATTGCCAAGATTAATTCATCAGAACTAAATTGGACATTGCGTAGCTGTAATGTTTGCCCATAAGGTGTTAGTTTCGATTGGAGATCTTGACGTTCTTGGATATGACCTTTGTGCTGAAGTTCACTATTTTGCAGCTGCGGGTCAAGGGCAAGTTTTGCCTTGGTTTCTTGCACACCCATAACTGTACTTCCCAGTAAGCACGTCAAAATACAGAGCGATCGCCTATAACTTCGGTTCAGTTGGGTTAGTTGGTTCAAGAAAAATACTCCCATCAAATTGACTAGAGCTTGCCAATCAAAACTTTAAGACAGCAATTCTACAGGAGATAAGTAAACTTTTTCCACTAAAGGTAACTTTCCTAACCATCGGCGGGAAACTTGAGCAAAACGTTCAGGCTCACCACTTACAAAAAATTGGGTTTCTGCACGACCACATCGAGCCTCTGAGCATTTTAAGCCCATCAGATCTAATTCCTGCGCCGCCGCTCTCACCACGTAAGATGCTGGATTAACTAAAGCCACATGGGAAGGCAAAATCTGACGAAAAACCCCTGATAAATGTGGATAATGCGTGCAACCTAAAACCAAAGTATCAATATTTGCCTCAATTAAGGGTTGTAAATATTTCCTCGCCACTTGCATCGTATAGGGATCTTGAATGCGATCAGACTCAATCAAAGGCACAAACTCAGGGCAATCCATCTGAAAAACCTGTGCTTGAGGATCACTTTCACAAATGGCTCGCACATAAGCCTCACTCTTCACCGTCGCCGTTGTCGCAATTACGCCAATCCGTTTACCCTTCCCTACAGCCGCCCGTGCCCCTGGCAAAATCAAACCCAAAATCGGCAAATCAAAATCCTTGCGTACAACATCTAGTGCTAATGCCGAGCTTGTATTGCAAGCCATGATCGCCATCTTCACCTGCTCAGACTTCATCCAATGCAAGATCTCATATACATACTCAATGATTTCCGCAGGCGATCGCTTTCCGTAGGGTAACCGCGCCGTATCACCAAAATAAATCACTGACTCATTAGGCAACAGGCGATGCACCTCCTGCAAAACTGTTAGTCCACCGACCCCACTATCAAAAACACCGATGGGGCAACGAGATTCCTGCTGCAAAATCATTCACATCCTCACAATTCACATAAATGACAGTAAAGCATACTTTTCTTAACCTGAGTATCAGCGTAACTAATTAACCTCAAACACAAGCCCACTAGACACTTATACTTTTTTTAGGTAGCCTGTAATGGTCTATACAAACGGCTATAAAATTTGTCGCCACAGACAAAAAACAATACCTAAAACTCAAATAAAATACACCAAAGGATTATCCCATGGACTTATCGCGCATCCCCCCCCAACCAAAACCAGGCATCCTCAACGTCCTGATCGAAATTCCCGCAGGCAGTAAAAATAAATATGAATTCGACAAAGACCTCAATGCCTTTGCCCTCGATCGCGTCCTCTACTCCTCAGTCCATTATCCCTACGACTATGGATTTGTCCCCAACACCCTTGCTGACGACGGAGATCCCCTTGATGGTGTAGTCATCATCGACCAACCCACATTCCCAGGATGCGTCATCCCCGCCCGCCCCATCGGAATGCTAATCATGATCGACGGCGGCGATCGCGACGAAAAAATCCTCTGTGTCCCCGCCAAAGATCCCCGCTACAACGATGTCAAAACCCTAGCCGACATTGCACCCCACCGCCTTGAAGAAATCGCCGAATTTTTCCGCTCTTACAAAAACCTAGAAAAAAAAGTCACCGAGATCAGATGCTGGGAAGGCGTAGAAGCAGTACAAGCCCTTGTAACCAAATCAATCGAGGCAGCATTACCGAAGGACTAAGATTAATTTTACAAGTTGCACCGTTTATTGGGAAAGGAATGGAGAGTTAGCAGAGAAGAAAAAGATCAAACAAATTGGAGAGAGGGGTTGACAAAGATTAGGAACCCTGATAACTTAATAA
>CALRWX020000144.1:0-6147 GCA_943371975.1 Pseudanabaena sp. UWO311
GAGTATTTTGCGGTCTATTGGTGCAAGAAATTATCCTGATTTGCTCAATTCTCTTGAAGATGCTTTTAATAGTCTTTCTAGTTCAGATTTTCTCTCTTGGTTTACTCATTCCTGCTACTGTACCTCACTAGACTGAAATTTGCTATAACGTCTCCCGCAAAATACGCTGGGATTCTCCCTCACCGCGTGCGAGATTCACCTTTGCTTCCGCTTCCTTGATCGCTTTCAGTGCAATAAAATCAGCCCGCTTTGCCTCCTGTTCAGCAATTTGCTTCGCTTCGACTGCATCACGAAACTTAGGCGAAAAATGCACATGAACTAAGGAAATATCATCGACAGCGATGTTATAACCCGACAGTCGATTAGTGAGCAAAGTATCCACTTCATCCTTGACATTGCCGCGTTTGGTGATAATTTCTTCGGCAGTATATTTCGCCATCACTGCCTTCAAAACCTCCTCTACAGCAGGATCAATGATGCGATCGATAATTGCCAATTTCTCCCCAATTTGTTGATAGATCGTATTAGCGTGGTCTGGGGCAATATGCCAATTAAGTGCCACATCGGTAAAGACTTCTTGCAAATCCTTAGATGATGCCTCGGCAGTGATTTCTTGCTTTTGGACACGCACACTCAATTTTTTCACGGTTTGGGCGATCGGGATGATCGGGTGAAGCCCTTCCTCTAGTACCTGTGGCTGTACTTGCCCAAATTTCATCAAGACTCCACGCTCTCCCGCATTGATCACTACAAAAAATGAACAAACTAAAGCGGTCAAGATCATTAGCCCTGCCACAAATTGAAACATAGCAAAATCGGCAGCTTTGCGATCGCGTTGGCGCTTAATTGGCTGATTAATCTGCACAGGTTTCGGGGAGATTTCGGGAGCTTGTTCGGGAATTTGCATATTAGTAGCAAGAGCGAATTAAAGATTCTCTGATAATTATGGCTTCGGCTCCGCTCAGCCAAAGATAGCTGAGCATAGTTGCAGCCAAAGGTAGCTGAGCGAAGTCGAAGCTAATCCACTGTAGTGTACCGCATAATCTACGGTAAGCACATAGACATAACGTACTTTTGATGCTAGAAATATTTTATAGCTGTAGTCAATCTTGTTAGGCTGTGAAACCAGAAGACGAATTGCGGCGCTTCGCGCCGCAATTCGCTTCTTAGGTTGGTTTTCCTAATGCAAGTGGCGACAGCTATAAATTACATAATTTTGATGCTGTGAGTCACAATGAACATTCTGGTTCAAGATATTACCAAGCAGTTTGGCGATTTTTTAGCAGTTGATAACGTTAGTTTGAAAGTAGAGAGTGATTCTTTGGTGGCTTTGCTAGGTCCATCAGGTTCAGGTAAGTCAACTCTCTTGAGAATTATGGCTGGTTTAGAGGCTCCCGATCGCGGTCAAGTTTGGATTGAAAATGAAGACGCAACTTACCGCTCAGTGCAAGAACGTCAGATCGGTTTCGTATTTCAGCACTATGCTTTGTTTAAGCATTTGACAGTGCGTGACAATATTGCCTTTGGCTTAAATATTCGTAAGGCATCAAAAGGCCTAGTTAAACAAAAGGTTGATGAATTGCTGGACTTAATCCAACTCAGAGGATTGGGCGATCGCTATCCATCTCAACTATCGGGCGGTCAGCGTCAGCGCGTAGCCCTTGCGCGATCGCTAGCGGCTCAACCCAAGACTCTCCTACTCGATGAACCCTTTGGCGCATTGGATGCAAAGGTACGAAAGGAGCTACGCACATGGCTCCGCCAACTCCATGAACAAGTCCATGTGACCACAATTTTTGTAACCCATGACCAAGAAGAAGCGATGGAAGTCGCTGATCGTGTGGTGATTATGAACAATGGCAGGGTTGAACAGATTGGCACACCTGCCGAAATCTATGATCAACCAAACTCAGAATTTGTGATGCGCTTTATCGGAGAGACAAATATTATCTCTAGCGCCCGTCGCCATTTTCCCGATCTTGAAATTGCAGATCATCATCAAGTATTCTTGCGTCCCCACGATCTGGCGATTAGATCCGAACCAGAAGAAACCTTTGCCCCTGCAACTGTCAGCTATGCCTTTAATCTCGGTTGGGAAGGTCAAGCAGAATTAGTATTGTCAGACAACCAAAAGTTGATAGTGAAGCTGGAACGCGATCGCTTTGACAGTCTCTCGCTCTATCCCCAAAAAGAAGTCTATGTCAAACCTCTAAAAACCAAAATCTTTGCTGAAGTTGCTTAGCCAAAAAACAAAAAAGCACCCTCAAAGGGTGCTTTTTTGTTTAAATCTCATAGTGCCATTGTTCGGTAGATTCTGCTAAAAATCTGAGCTTGCGCCCTTTACGGGATAAGAACCCAATCTTTTCAAGATCATTGATAATGCGCGTGACCGTAACACGAGTAGAGCCGATTAATTCCGCAATTTCTTGATGGGTTAATTGCAAGCTAATCAACCTGCCATGACGCTGATCGTCTTCACCAAAGCGATCAGTCAGCCAAGCTAATAACAACCTTAAAGCCTCATCTTTAGCTCGGCTATGGGCGATTTTTAACAAAAACTCACTGGTTTGGTTACGACGGATAATTACATCGACATGATCGCCCCACTCCGATCGCGGGATTTCGGTTAACTGCACATCGGTTAAGCATTCCATTTCATAGGGATATAACTGTGATAACTCACTGCCAATGAGATCGCCCTCAGCCCATAAACCTGAGCAAATTACTTGACCATCCTCATTCCATGTGAGCGATCGCACCACACCCGACTCAATTTTCCAGAGGTAATTAGTTTTGCGGGGTAGCATTTCACGACGCTTATAGGTAGTGCCAGTGGTCTTTTCAAGATAAATCATCAGATACCCTATCGACAAACAGTAGATTTTATTTGTATTACGTTGAAAAGTATTGTATCTTACTAAGTACGGTATTCCCACGAAGTTACCGTATTTTTATTAATTTCTACTTTTTGCTCTCCACAGAGTCCTCACCCCCCAACAACTTTTATGAAAATTGCTCAAAATATTACGCAACTCATCGGCGGTACGCCCCTAGTTGCTCTCAATAACATTCCTAAAAAAGATGGTTCTCTCGCCAAAATTGTCTTGAAATTAGAAAGTATTAATCCTTCTTCTTCTGTTAAGGATCGTATCGGTTTAGCGATGATTGAAGATGCGGAAGTTCAAGGTTTGATTAGCCCTGCCAAGACTATATTGGTGGAACCAACTTCGGGTAATACAGGGATTGCCTTGGCAATGGTAGCAGCCGCTAAGGGCTATCGCTTGATTTTGACGATGCCTGAGACTATGAGCCTAGAGCGCCGTGCCATGCTCAGAGCCTATGGTGCAGAGCTAGAGTTGACTAATGCTAGTGAAGGGATGCGTGGCGCGATTCGGCGTGCGGGAGAAATCGCTGACTCTACGCCTAATGCTTATATGCTGCAACAGTTTAATAATCCAGCCAATCCTGCCGTGCATCGGCGCACCACTGCGGAAGAAATTTGGAATGATACGGATGGGCATGTGGATATTGTGATTGCGGGTGTGGGAACTGGCGGCACAATTACGGGTGTTGCCGAAGTGATTAAGCAGCGTAAACCGAGTTTTCAAGCGATCGCTGTAGAACCTCTCAACAGCCCCGTCTTGGCGGGTGGTACACCAGGGGCACACAGAATTCAGGGAATCGGTGCAGGATTTATCCCCCAAGTTTTACGCACGGACTTGATTGACGAAATTATTGGTATTTCTGATGATGAGGCGATCTCTTACGGTCGGCGCTTAGCCAGTGAGGAAGGTTTACTTTCAGGGATTTCGTCAGGAGCGGCGCTGGCGGCGGCGATCGCTGTGGGCAAGCGGGAAGAAAATCGCGATCGCTTAATAGTGGTAATTCAACCAAGTTTTGGTGAGCGCTATCTTAGTACACCTCTATTCCAAGAGCCTGAATTTGCGACTGCTACTTCTACTAGATAAAAGCATTCATCTCTAAATCAATTAATGCTGTGCGTAGTACAGCATTAATTGATTTTTTAAAATATCTATAAACCGAATCTAGAAAACTAATGGAACTATCTTGTAAGGTGGATTACGCCTGTATTGCTCTGATGCAATTAGCGATACGACATGGTCAGGGACAACCAATATCCGTTAACGAAATTGCTCACAGTCAAAATATTCCTATTCGCTACCTCGATCAAGTCATGGGAATGCTAAGACGAGCAGGTATTATTCATAGTCAAAGGGGAGCCAAAGGAGGCTATCACCTTGCTCAAGAACCTTGGCAAATTAAAATTATTGACATAGTGATTGCTCTCAATGGTAACGACTATAGAGAATCTCAAAATGAAACCCTAACCACACCTGAGAAGTCTGTAATCTTGGATATACGAGAACTTGCGAGAAAAGGGGCTGCTGATGTATTGAGCAATCACACCTTAGAGGACTTAGTGAGAAAATGTGAGGAGAAAAAACGTTCTGATATCATGTTCTATATTTGAATTTCCAAAGAAAAGAGCGGCGCGAAGCGCCGCTCTTTTCTTTGGAAACCATAATAATACACAAGTTATAGCAATAGCCACTTTTATCAAGATAAACCAAACCCCAAATAGAATGGCGACAGCTATAAGAATAAGTTTCTAGCGCTTGATTTTGGCTTGAATTTGGTCATAGGCTGCGCCATCTGCAAAGAATTTCTTATTGATGGCATTCCAACCACCAAGATCCTTGACGGTTGAAAGATTTTTAACCACAGGATAAAGCTCGACAAATTGCTTTTCCTTGGCTACAGTTTCATCTACGGGTCGGAATCCAACCTTGGCAAATTCAGTTTGAGCTTCAGGAGAATATAGGAATTTCACAAAGGCTTCGGCGACTTCCTTAGTGCCATGCTTAGCGACATTCTTATCAACAACTGCGATCGGATTATCGATAGAGAAGTTAACTTCGGGAATTACATAATTAACCTTAGTTCCTTTTTGCGAAGCAAGAATGATTTCATTCTCATAGTTAATCAGGGCATCACCTTGACCTTGTTTAAAGAAAGCGTCAGTAGCTTCTCTGGCATCTTTAGTCAGAATCGGTACATTGGTATATACCTTGGTTAATGCTTCTAAAGCCTTTTCATCACTACCACCTTTCTTAAAAGCGGCATTCCAAAGTGCAAGGAAGTTCCATCGAGCTACACCTGACGTTTTAGGATCAGCAGTAATTAGGCTAACGCCATCTTTCTCCAGATCAGCCCAGTCTTTAATGCTCTTGGGATTGCCATCGCGAGTTACAATCACAGGCACAGACTTAGAAACGATGCCATCATTGGGATATTCCTGTTCCCAGCCTTTATCAATTAGTCCTGCCTTTTCGATTTTACTAGTATCAGCCGCTAGCGCCAGATGGACAATATCGGCTTCAAGTCCATCAATGACGGCACGAGTTTGAGAACCTGAACCACCATAACTTTGTTTAAAGGTAACTTTTTGGTTTTGTTCTTTTTGCCATTTCTCGACAAATTTAGGAATAATTGCTTCGTGAGCCTGCTTAGTTACAGCAAAGGATACAAGAGTTAGTTCAACATCCTTTTTGGGTGTGCCTGCGGGTGATGCTGCTGTAGTTGTTTGGGACGCAGGACTACCTGCGGTAGGAGGCGTAGGTGTGGTGGCAGTGCAGGCTGCCATGGTGACGCTGATGAGTGCGCCTGCAAGAAAGAAGGAAACAAACTTACGTGCAAACTGACGGCTAAATGTATTGCTGATTAGACTTGCGATCGCTTGAATTGCCGATTTGGAATTACCAAAAGGCTGCTGATACCTTGAACTCATATGCTTATATCTCCAAATTTAAATCTACGATATCTTAGTGGGATTACCGTATTTAAACACAATACAATAATTTTGAATAATGCACAAAAAAATCTACGGTTTATACGTTGGGTATTTGTAGATTTTTTTAGCATTGCTTGAATTTAATTAGTTTTCAAGCTAATCAATTGAGTATTTATTTCATTTTCGGGCGTTGCATAATGAAGTATGAGTTCAAACAAGAAAGATGAAGTGTCCAAAGTGTGGATCAGAACACATAAGGAAAAATGGAATTAAGCAAGGAAAGCAAAATCACATTTGTGCTGACTGTGGACGACAGTTTATAAATCCCAGTGAAC
>CALRWX020000145.1:0-6008 GCA_943371975.1 Pseudanabaena sp. UWO311
TCAAACAAGAAAGATGAAGTGTCCAAAGTGTGGATCAGAACACATAAGGAAAAATGGAATTAAGCAAGGAAAGCAAAATCACATTTGTGCTGACTGTGGACGACAGTTTATAAATCCCAGTGAACAAACCAAAGCATTCCCAGAAACTACCAAACAAACTTGCCTGAAGATGTATCTCAATGGCATGGGATTCAGGGCTATTGAAAGAGTTATGGGAGTACATCACACCACAGTCATTGATTGGGTTAAACAAAAAGGCAAGAAGTTACCTGATTCAAATATCCCCGATGTTGGCGAATTGGATGAACTGGAAACATTTGTCGGATCAAAAAAAACAAGATTTGGGTGTGGACCGCAGTAGACCATTTCCGTAAGGGTATCCTAAGGCGGTCATAGTGCTGAGACTTTAGAGCCATTATGGACAATAGTGGCGGCATGGCAATGCTATTTCTACGTCACTGATGGCTGGACTGTTTATCCAAGTTTTATCCCTGATGGTGATCAGATAATTAGCAAGACTTACATGACTCGAGTTGAGGGAGAAAACTCTCGGCTACGTCACTATCTGGCGAGATTGCACCGTAAAACTTTCTGCTATTCCAAGTCTTTAGATATGTTGCGTTACTCTGTGCGGTTGCTGATTCATTATCTTCACGACCCTTCTATCCTTTCTTCCATCTAATTCATACTTTTGCCTGCAACGCCTTTGTGTGGATGGTGATTTTGACGAGATCACAATTCAGGCTATTTGGGGATATTACAAAAAAGGCGAAAGCGAAGTAATTACTAATGATAAGAATAATCCTAAAACTGTTTGGCAACGTAATCCGATTAATGGCTCTGGCATATTTAAATTAGCGGATATTGCGGCAACTACTGAACAGACAAGGGAATGGTATCCCGAACGCAAAAATGCACCTGCGGTAGTCGTGCGGGTGCGTTGCCGCAAAATTGATCGTGATTGGATTGTGACTATCTTTTTAGAAAATCGGCAAACGGAACCTAAGCAAAATCGGGATTCGGCTTGGCTCTTTCAACCAGAACTTAAGGTGCAGGGCAGTAATCCCCATCAGGCAATCTTTATACGCAAACCACTTACTAGCGGTGACAGTCTTGATGGTGATCTGCGCTATGAACAAGAATCTTTGCAACTGCTCTATCGGAATTGTGTTGAATTTGCGGTGGGGCATAATACTAGCGTCCATGCGGAAGTTGTAGCTGATAGTTCATCAAGGTCATCCCAACAAGGCGATCGCGCTATCAGTCTTACCACCAGTGCTATTCCTAGACATATCGTTCCCAATACTACGCCACCTGATGAGAAAGAAATCCCTGCGCTCATGGGCTTGATTTTAGATATGAAGGTACTCGCTCAGGTCGAAGCTGAAGCTTTGCCGCCAATCCTCTATCCGCTTGTGAGTGCCTATGAACAATGGTTACGGTCACAGGAAATCAGTAAAGATCAATTACCAAATAGTCCAATTTTCTATAAACAGGCTGCCGATCGCAATCTCAAGGATTGTCAGATTGCATTAACGAGAATTCGCGAAGGAATTCAGCTATTAGAAACCAATCCACAAGCCGTGGAAGCTTTTCAGTTTATGAATATGGCGATGGCGCAGCAACGGATTCGGAGTCTTTATGCTGAACAAAAGAGACAGGGTAAGGAGAATCCTCTCAATGATTTTGAAAGACCTGAGAACTATAGCTGGCGAACTTTCCAGCTTGCTTTTATTTTGATTAATCTCCCCAGTTTGACCGATCTGCACCACAGCGATCGCCAAACCGATCAAAAGGCGATCTGCGATCTGCTATGGTTCCCCACTGGCGGAGGTAAGACTGAGGCATATCTGGGGCTAACTGCCTATACCCTAGCGATGCGGCGCTTGCAGGGCGTAGTGTCTGGACATGATGGAGAGCATGGCGTGGCGGTATTAATGCGCTATACGCTGCGATTGCTGACGCTGCAACAGTTTCAACGTGCCACGACGCTGATCTGTGCCTGTGAATCTTTGCGGCGCAAAGATGTGACTAAGTGGGGAAAGGAACCCTTTCGGATTGGATTATGGGTTGGGAATAACAGTACGCCCAACTGGACAGAGCAGAGTGAAGAGGCGATCAAACAATTCAAAGGACAGAATCAAGGACAAAACTATGGTGGCTCCACTGGTACACCCCATCAACTTACTAATTGTCCTTGGTGTGGGTCGGAAATCGATGCGGGGAAAGATATTGAAGTACTTTCCTTTGAAAAAAATATTGGCAGAACTCTGGTTTATTGCAGCGATCGCGTAGGCAATTGTTTATTCGGTCGTAAGCACTCACCTAATGAGGGTTTACCGATTGTGGTAGTTGATGAAGAAATCTATCGCCGCTTGCCGTCTCTGGTAATTGCCACGGTCGATAAGTTCGCGCAAATGCCTTGGAATGGTAAAACTCAGATGCTCTTTGGGAAGGTGAATGGCTATTGCGATCGCCATGGTTTCCGATGTCCAGATCTTGAAGATAGTGATAGTCATCCCAAGAAAGGCACATTGCCCGCCGTTAAAACTAGACCGCATTTGCCCTTACGTCCGCCAGACCTGATCATTCAGGATGAGTTGCACCTAATTAGTGGCGCATTGGGTAGCATGGTGGGACTTTATGAAACGGCAATCGATCACCTTTGTACATGGGATGTCAATGGTCAGCAAGTGCGTCCTAAGGTAATTGCTTCGACGGCGACGATTCGCCAAGCTCGTAATCAGGTACATCAACTATTTTTGCGAGAGGTAAAGATATTTCCACCTCAGGCGATCGATATTGAAGACAATTTCTTTTCGCGGCAACGTCCACCAAGCAATGAACATTCTGGGCGGTTGTATCTCGGAATTTGCGCCCCTGGTCGTCGTCTCAAGGCGGCGTTGATTCGGGTCTATTTAGTGGCACTATCGGCGGCTCAACAACTCATGGATGATGGTTATGATGCCGATCCTTGGATGACTTTGGTGGGATATTTTAATTCTTTGCGTGAGCTAGGTGGAACACGCCGCCTTGTGGATGATGACATTACAACCCGCTTGTCAAAAATGGATAAGCGGGGATTAGCGAAGCGCTATCTTAGTCCTAGTGGAATTGGAGAACTAACTTCGCGCAAAAGTTCTACGGATATTCCCAAAATCCTTGATGCTTTAGAGCGCAAGTTTGAGGTTTTGACTGCGGAAGAGAGACGGGATAAACAAAAAGAAAGAAAAGAACAGAAAGATAAGAAACAGCAAAAACTCAATTCCCAACTCAATCCCCTTGATGTAATTTTGGCAACGAATATGATCTCTGTTGGTGTGGATGTAAAGCGGCTAGGGCTAATGGTGACTTGCGGTCAGCCCAAAAATACTGCGGAATATATCCAAGCTACATCACGGGTAGGGCGGAATCATCCTGGGCTAGTTTTGACGGTTTATAACTGGGCAAGACCGAGGGATCTATCTCACTATGAAAGGTTTGAGCATTATCACGCCACTTTCTATCAACATGTTGAGCCATTGTCGGTAACGCCTTTCTCTTCGGGTGCTTTGGATCGGGGGTTAGCGGCTCTATTCATATCGCTCGTCAGACTAAGTGGGTTTGAATTTAATGATAACGATGGAGCCGCAAGGATGATTGTCGCAAACTTTGATCATCCTGATGTAATTGCTAGCATGGAGGCGATCGCTGAACGTATTAGTCAAAGTTTTCAAAATCCTGACTTAAGGGAAGAGATTCTCTATCAACTGCATGGACTGCGCGATAAGTGGGCAAGTGCCGCAAAACCCAATGAAGCAGGGACAAGGTTACAGTTTAAGGCTTCCAGTCGTGGCGGTACAACGGTTTCACTTTTAAAAAATATTGCTCAAGATCCTGACGATTATTTTGCCTGTTTAAATTCGCTTCGCAATGTCGAACCTGCCTCAGCGCTAATCTTTGTCGATCAAGCACCTGATAATGAAAGCGATCGCTTACCAGAACCATTCACCTCTTAAAGTAGCGGCGCAAAGCGCCGCTACTTTAAGGTTGTGTGAGAGTGCGCCGCGCACTCTCACACAACCGATTTAGGATTGCTATATATTTTTAAAACTATGAACAAATATCGTATTGGTGAACTTCGTCCTAGTCAGATTATGTTTAGTTATGGCATCGGCGCGATCGCTGACATGCAATACTTAGCGGCGATGGTGATGGGCTTAGAGGAATGGCAACGCCAGCATACTCAAGTAATTACGGAAGATCGATTGTTGGCGGCGGTGCAGGAGCAACTCGGCACACAGGTACAGCAATTAGTCAGTTTACCGATTCCTGAAGAAGAAGCCCGTCACCCCTATCTCAATCAGCAACCGAACCTTGAAGGAATCCCTGTCGCGCCGTTTCCGACTTGGATGGTATGCCCTAAGTGCGATCTGCTTGCACCGATTACTGACGGACTTTTTGAATTAAAAACTTTCCGCAATCGCCATAGTGAAGCGGCTTATTACCACACTAATTGCAATAAGGCGATCGCGCCGAAAGTGATTCCTGTGAGATTTCTCACCGCTTGCGAAAAGGGACATCTTGATGATTTTCCTTGGCGCTATTATGTGCATCGTGGAAATAATGACTGTAAGGGATCGCTACGGTTAATTGAGCCGAGCGTATCGGGAGCCGTGACTGATATTGTGATCAAGTGTGATACCTGTGCGGCAAGTCGGCGGATGTCCGATGCCTTTGGGCTACCGGGCAAACAAAATATGCCCCGTTGTCGCGGTCGCCATCCCCATTTACGCAATTTTGACGATAAGTGCGATCGCCAAATGAAAACAATGCTTTTGGGAGCCTCTAATAGTTGGTTTTCCCTGAGTCTATCAGCGCTATCGATTCCCAATGCTGAGAATAAATTAGAACAGTATATTGATAGCTATTGGCTGACCCTAGAAGAAGCTGATAGTGCTGAGATGTTGAAAGCTTTGCTCAGGATTTTGCAAAAGCAGGGTAAGGGTTATGAATTAGAGAATTACAAAATTGAAGAGATTTGGGATGCGATCGCCAAGCGCAATCATAGTTCTAGTCAAGATTCTAACCAAGAGATAGACGATCATACTTCTGCGACCGATCTCAAAGCTCCTGAATGGCGTAAATTTCATAGCGTGACGGGGCTTGAGGATCTGGGCAAGGACTGGCGACTGAAGGCGATCGCCCCACCTGTCGATTTTCAAAAGGTAATTTCTAAGGTGATCTTGGTGGAAAAATTGCGGGAAGTGCGATCGCTAATTGGCTTCACCCGCATTCAGTCCCCTGGAGACTTTACCGATACGGGTGAAGTCCCGAAGGAATACCGAGCGCCCCTCAGTCGTTTTAAACCAAGTTGGGTTCCTGCGATGGAAGTGCGCGGCGAGGGGATTTTTATCGAATTTAATGAGGCAGCCCTGCAAGCATGGGAACAACAATCCGCAGTCAAAAAGCAACATATCAAGGTCAAAGAAGCTCACAAAACTTGGCTCAATCAGCGCAATCCTGAACTTGTCGATAAAATCTCGACTCCCGATATGCGTTATTTGCTGATCCATTCCTTTTCCCATGCCCTGATGCGTCAATTTGCCCTCGAATGTGGCTACAATGCCGCAAGTTTACGCGAGCGCATCTATGCTCAGGAGGCAAATCGCGATCGCCAAGCACAGGCAGGTTTGTTAATCTATACGGCGGCTCCTGACAGTGAAGGGACATTGGGCGGTTTGGTGCATCTCGGTGAAGAACCAAGACTCAATCATCATATCCAGCAAGCTCTTGAGTCAATCAGGATCTGCACCTCTGACCCACTCTGTGCCGAGCATGATCCTGAGGGCGATCGGGTGTCTTTGCATTGGGCAGCTTGTCACGCCTGTTTATTTAGTCCTGAGACTTCTTGCGAGAGGGGCAATAAGTTTTTAGATCGGGCTTTGCTTGTGCCTACCTTCTTTCCAACAGATATAGCATTTTTCAAATGATTAAGGTTTTGCGGTTTTGATTTTGCCTACGGCAAA
>CALRWX020000146.1:0-5889 GCA_943371975.1 Pseudanabaena sp. UWO311
CCCCCCCCCCCAATTCCTCATTTCTTCGCAACTCAAACATCATGTTTAGCTCGCCAAATTGGATAATCAGATCTAGGAATACTTAAACACTCTTCTACAACCTCAGTAACATTGCGCCATGTGATGTCATCCCGTTGGAGCAATTTCCGTAGTTGGACTAGGGTATCTTCTAGTTCTAGATTAAATCGTTCAAAAGGTAATGGGGATAAAGCTCTCTCAGGGGATTGACTTACCTTTGTTAAAGCCTCTTTCACAATATTGATTATTTGATTGGTCATCTCCGACTTTACTCTCTGGCGTAAACTTTGTAAGCCGCGACGACTAGTAGCATACATGGGTAGCAATCTGTTGAGTACATAGGCTGCCACTTCGTCAACATTGATTTTCTTCTGAATTGTTTCATCAAGGCGTTGGATCCGCCGCTCAATAATCGCGGATACGATAGTCTCTAAAATGTTGCTATACCGATAAACAGTTCCTGACATATAGGACTCAAAATCTTTAATCTCTGCTGAAATATCTTGTTCAGTTTTAGTGAATTTAGTGGGATTTATTAAAATCTTAGGTGGGGTACGACGACGCACTGCATAGCTACGAGCTAATAACGAATTACGTCGATCTAAGCTCACATAAGTCCCATTGGATAGGCTCTGGTAACAACCGGACTCTAAGGCATCACGCACAGCATTGGGAACATCTTTCCATTTGAGATAGTCTTTATTAAATAATTTTCTTAGTTTAACCAGCGATCGCGCTTGGCTGATTAGCTCATGGGCTGGGATCGGGTCTTGCTGCCGCAAAACATCACTTTGAGTACTTAAAAAGCCGTTACGGACAGTCTTTGCGATCACTGTTCCTAGTTCCTGCTCGGCTTTTTTGTGTTGTTGCGCCCACCCACGTTGAGTAGTGGCATACATTGGTGGTAAGCGATTGAGCGTGTAAGCAATTACTTCACTAAGATCCACGCGCTTCTTCACATCAGCACCCAATCGCTTGTGTTGCGCTTCTGCTTCTTCGATGACTAGTTCTTCTAGCGCATTTCTACAACTGCTCATATGAAACCCTTTTCCTTTGAGGATTAAATAGGCTAGGATTCAACTTTATCTAATCCTAATAAAAGGCTAAATATTAGCATAAAAATACATTTTATATTATAGCTATTGTCATTAACAAAAAAGCATGATTAATCTTTTAGTTTGTAATCACTACATTAATGACCTAAATACTTTATATGTTGAACAGAAGCTTTTGTTTGTATTGTATTTTGTATTTTATGTAGGCTTAAAAATCATTAATGACTTTATCGGATATGGTAGTTTTTGATAATCCTGCGATCGCTTTTAAGTTTTGACAACGGATTAGCTCGGTAAATTCAGGTACATTGCGCCCAATTAACCTAGCAGCCGCAGGAATTGCTTCTAATAATGCTCTAGCTGCTTCTTCCTCTTTATAATTGCGTTTTTGAGCAATTAAAATAGCCTCTTGATCAGCTTCTACCAGCACTTGTGAACTTTTATTACTTCGTAAGATTTGATTGATGCCAATTGTGCCGAGCAACAATGCGATCGCAATTCCTGTCACATCTCCCTGTAAGGTCTCCACGATTCCCCCTACCAAAGATAATGCGGCGACCCCCTGATATGCACCAGTTTGTAACCATTTAGTTTTTTGTCGCCAGCTTATTTCCTGCAAAAGCAATAGATCTCGCTGCGCTTCGGGCAACTGTCGCCACAAGCGAAAATTGATACCGACCTGTATACCCTTACTCCAAGGCAAAATCTGAGAACTGGCAATTGGTTCATTTTGCTCAGGTTTGGACTTAATCGATGTGATTATGCGCCAAGAAGCAGGTAGGAGATCTCGTAAACGCGCAATTTCTTCGTTAATGTTCATAATACAATTGAGCTTTCTCCTTAACTTCGTAACCCATGAGCAATAATTTAACCATCGCCGATGCTGAGCGCATTCTCTGGGAACTAAGCGACTTAGATGCAGAAACTGCAACTCCAGACAGGCGATCGCAAATTTGCGAATCCCTAGATTTTTTAACTAAACAGTCTGATTATCACATTTTTGGGATCTGTGCTGAAAACACTGCCGCAGCATTACAAACCTTAAAAAATTATGCTTTCCATTTTCGCTATGATTTGCCCGAAGAGGAGTTACCAGATATTTCCGACGGTGTCTATCTAAAATATAATCCCCGCCGCCGCCGCTATTATTCTGATAATTACAAAGGTGATTATCGTGGGGTACTGCTATCTTTTCACACTGATTTTACCGATGGTTATAGCGGCACACATGGACATTTTCCTTTAGATCTTTTTTGAAAACTGGAACACGGATTAAATGGATTTATAGATTTTACGGATTTTGAAATGCAAAACACGCTAAAAAATCGACGTAATCCCTTAATCTGTTTAATCCGCGTTCAGATGTTAAAAAATTTCGTGAGTGAAACTACCATGTAACCCGTAGGGGACATGATGTTTTAAATGCAAGGTGGCAACCGGTTTACCTGTAATATTCTGAGCATCTAAAATCACCAAATCAGAACGGTTATATTCGGCACTAAAAATTAAAGTCAGCACCCATCCATCATCCTCAGCGCTATCCGCATTGCGATCACGGGGTACAAAAATCGGCTCACTAATAAAGCCTTGTGGCGCAAAACTATGAAATTCCTGTTTGCCAGTTTGCATATCGATTTTGGCGATCGCTTGCAAAGGTGCATTACCCGATTCCTTTGCGATCGCGCCAATGTAGGTATAACGATATTCCTGTCCCATACAACGGGGATGTACCACAGGAAACTCACAGGAGCGCTCTAAAATCAATTCTCGCTTTACCGTTGCAAGTTTAGGATTAATCGTAAAGCGCCATAACTGTCCCGCGATCACCTTATCAAAATCAATCTCCCTAAAATCCGTATTGGGCTCCAATTTAGGATAGTCAGGATAACAAACCGAATCCACGATAATCTCGTCATTCTGTTCATAGGCGTTGCAATGGTGAAATACAAAACAAGGATCAGTCTCAATCGTCTGTAAATTACCTTGGCGATCGATCAGTAAAAATTGGCTCGGCGCATTGGGCTTTAGCTCAATACATTCCCCCGCAGTAGATAATCCCAAAATAAAAGGTAAGGGCTTAAAAGAAACAGGGTTCTGCATGAAAATCCGATAATTCGGCGTATAGGCAAAATCATGTAAAAAACAAAATCCCGATACCTGTACCTGAGATTCTGTAGATAATTCGCCTTTATCAGTAATCTGATAAATCGAAATCGTAGATTTAGGTCCAGGTTGTACCCCAAAACCCCACAAATCTCCAGTGCGATCATCCCTACGTGGATGCGCCGTAAAAACCTTTCCGACTTCTAACTTGCCATCAAAATTTTCTAACCCTAAGGTATCTAAATTTTTAGGGTTAAGTGCATAGGGTTGTGCCGCCTCCCATAGTGCCAACAACTTGCCTCCCTGATACACCACATTGGTATTAGCAACATTCTTATTCTTTAGATCAAAAATATTGCTCAGCCAGCCCCCCTTCTTCTGCGTCCCGAATACCCCCCGATATAAAATTTTTCCTGCTTTTTGCTCTGCTAAAAATTCAGGAGTTTTCACAAACTGATTCGTAAAATGAGCATTGCCATCTCTAAAAGCGATCGCGCAGACCATACCATCGCCATCAAAGGGATGCCCATACTTTTCCCCATTAATATCAAGCTTTCCAGGCCCATTCCGAAATAATGTTCCTTCAAGCTCTAGGGGTATCTGCCCCTCAACCTCATCAATCCAATAAGTCTGCTCAGTAACCAGAGACTCATATCCCTTTTGCCAATCCTCACGCGAAAAAGTAGCTGATGCTGCCTGAACCATAAATCTTTCCAAGTAACTACAAATAATTACGAATAGCTTTTGAACTATTGTAACAATTTCGTCACAATTATGATTTGCTATCAAGCATCTCGTGCAGAACCATTATGCATACCGCACTGTTTAATGGTTCTGCATTAATTTTCGGGAGGACTAGAAATATCCTTCAGAGATCGCCCCATTTCTTGCTCCGTTTCAGTTAATGACCATCGGTAAGAAATTTCAATTTCGTGATATTCGCAGATCTCCTCCACCTGCTTCTGTAACGCAAAAGCTTTGCGTAAATTAATAATGGCAGCTTGCAGATGCTCTCTCGAAACATTTAACTTTGCCCCTAAATGAGGATGCTTTATCTCGTTATGCAGTGCAGGTAAAGTCTGGCGCTCCAACAACTGAAGCAAAAGTTCATAGTGAATATGAGATGGGACAGGAAGTGAGCTCACAAATACCTCAATCAATGCAAAATTAAAATTAAAATTAAAACTTGGATGTATATTTATGGGAGTTTAGCTAGACAACCTCAAATCATCCTCAAAAAAACATCTGAGATGCTTTCCGTCAAGCTAAATCACACTAAAAATGAAATCAAGAACAAATAAATTGTAAGAGGATAACTTTATGTCATCTCCAGTGACATTTATACAGACATCTCTGGGAATAGCATTTATCTTTGCCTTTGGGTTCCCGCAAATAATCACATCAACCCAGCCAGTGCTTGCCCAAACTAATAATTCCTTTAGCACTGAAACTACTACGCCAACCCAGCCTATACAAAACAATATCATTTTCGTTTCGCCTAAAGGCTTAGACACCAATCTCGGCATCTCAGAAAGTCAACCACTGCGATCGCTCACCGCAGCAATTAACAAAAAACCCCCAGTTGGCACAGTCATTCAACTCGACAAAGGCAACTATACCAGCGAGAATGGTGAAAAATTTCCGATTAAAATCCCTAATGGTGTAACTTTACGCGGCAATTTGAGTAATCAAGGTAAGGACATCATTATCTCAGGAGGTGGAGTTTTCCTTAGCCCCACATTTGCCCGTCAAAATATTACCCTATTGGCTGGAAATAATTCCCGCATCGAAGGGGTTACTCTCACCAACGCCAATAGTAGAGGATACGCACTTTGGGTTGAATCTGCTCAAAATGTCATCATTACCAGTAATACTTTTACAAAATCTAAGCACGATGGCGTTTTCTTAACAGGTAGTGCGACTGCCGATGTAATCAGCAACATCTTTTTCCGAAATGGAGCCAATGGTATTTCTGCTTTGGGAACAAGCTCAGGAAAAATTCAAACCAATACCTTTGATGACACAGGCTTTGGTTTAGCGATCGGGCAAAAATCTCAAGTTTTAGTCCTAGCCAACCGTATCATTAACAATCGTGGAGGCATAGTTGTTTCTAATATCGCCACCCCAACTTTACGCAACAATCTAATTGCCAACAATTTGGAAAATGGTTTGGTAATCCTCAAAGATCGAAAAGGGCAGCCAACCGTAGATCTTGGCAGTACAAACTCTCTTGGGCAAAATATTTTTCAAAATAACAAACAAGCTGATATCAACAATGCTTCAGGAGTGAAATTAATCGCTATCGGTAATCAAGCCGAGCCTAGATGTACTGAAGGCGAGATAGAGCTGATAATTCCCAAAACCCCCTTAACAGTACCTATCACACCCGAATCTGAAGCAACTAAACCAGCTAATCAAGTAAGCAAAGCTACAAATAGCGTACAACAATCTAAACTTACTGCAGCTAAAGTATCGATTAATGAATCTTGCCCTGCTAAGTTGCCTACGATAACTCCAGCTAAATCTGGCTTACCCGTATCTCAACCTACAACTAAATCTAAACTAATCGAGGCAGCATTACCGAAGGACTAAGATTAATTTTACAAGTTGCACCGTTTATTGGGAAAGGAATGGAGAGTTAGCAGAGAAGAAAAAGATCAAACAAATTGGAGAGAGGGGTTGACAAAGATTAGGAACCCTGATAACTTAATAA
>CALRWX020000147.1:0-5872 GCA_943371975.1 Pseudanabaena sp. UWO311
ATCTTTGGACTATCAAACTCCTGCAACAGTTCATTTTAAACACCCTAACACGGAGGTTCATATGTAGTTATTTTGCTTGCCTTTTGTCGATGCAGCTTTTTATCTTAACTTTTATACTTTTTTGTCTTGACAATGGGGAGCGCTTTAATGTGACTATTGTTAAAGACTTTTTGCCTCCAGTGAATCAGTTAGTTCCAAAGCAAAAGACGGTAATGATTACGATGGAATTTACTCAAGAAAGTATTGAGTTTTTTAAGCTTGAGGCTAAACGCAGTAATTCTTCATATCAAGAGATGATTTGTCATCTTGTGGATGATTACGCAAAACAGCGTAAGGTGTGAATAATTGATCGCCCCTCACCCCCCATAAACCCGATCGCCCATTTTTCCACATCAAACAGCGATCGCCTAATCTCAATCAGATCTCTAAATTTACATCCTACAGAATACAATTAAGTTAGTAACTTTCAAATAATGAATATGCTAAAAACTCTTTGGGCTACTGTTCAAAAAGGGAAAATTGAGTTATTAGAGACTTCGGAACTGGTAGAAGGAACAAAGGTATTGGTGACTGTATTGTCTGATGACTATGAGTCTGAGTTTTGGCTTCGGGCGAGTCAGACATCACTTGATGCAGTTTGGAATAATACTGAGGATGATATCTATGCCCAATTACTCTAAAAACATCATCATTTTAGTTCGATATCCATTTTCAGATCTGTCTAATGCGAAGGTTCGCCCTGCTGTAATTGTCAATGCACCACATAGCTCTCAAGACATTCTAATTGTGCCATTAACCAGCAAAACAGGCTCTTTGCTTGAGGGAGAGTTTGTACTTGCTGACTGGGCGGCAGCACGACTTAATGTTGTTACAGCAGTTAAGCGTGGTATCTATACTGTAAATAGAAGTTTAGTTATTAAGACTGTTGGGAAGTTAGCTGATGTTGATATAGAGAGGCTTGAGCAATCTTTGAGAATTTGGCTAGGTTTACAATTATAACCCGATCGCCTATTCTCTCAAATCAAACAGCGATCGCCCCTCACCACTACAAACCCGATCGTCTATCAATCAATAAAAATCACCAGATTCTCGGCTGTAAATTCTGACCATTGGCAATAATGACAGAATCTCCTGCGGGTTCGATTAAAAATAGTCCTTCTTGTGTTGCATATTCATCTGCCTTTTCATCAATTTTTATTCCTGCTACGGCTCCATAAACTTTGTAGTTTTTGTATTTGGGAAATGCTTCTTTAAATCTTGCTAATACTTCCAAAAATCGCTTCACATTGCGAATTTCTAAATGGGACTTCACTTCAATTGCTACTATTTCATTACCATTTTCTACCAGAATATCAATTTCCATTGAGCCACGATCATCATCTCCTTTCACACGCATGGCTGTGTAATGAACATCAATTCCTTGTTCTCTAAAAATTCTAGCGGCAGCAGGCTTGATTAGGTTTTCGACAAATTCTGCCCATCTGCTGGTTAGTCCCCCAACTTGTTTGTTAGTTTGCTCAATTTGTTTGTTTGTTTGTTTGTTCAATAGTCTTTCGGAGTTCCGCCATTTCTAGTTCGGCTTGGTGCTGATATTCTTGTCGTTGTTGTTCGCTTTCGCGGAAGAGAGCAAAGATGTCGTCTAGGGTGATAGTGTTGTCGGACATGGTATTTATAGGATTAATTGTTGTGTAAGTATTTTGGCAATTAAGCTAGGATTTTGTGATCGCCTATTCCCTCAAAATCAAACAGCGATCGCCCCTCAACCCACAAACCCGATCGCCTATTCCTAACATCAAGCAGCGATCGCAATTTAATAAAAGTAATTGAACTACCAAATTCTTGGTTCAAGAATTTGGCTGTTGGCAATAATGACTGAATCTCCTGCGGGGGCGATTACAAATAGTCCTTCCTGTGTTGCAAAGAGATCGGATCTTTCATCTATTTTTATTCCTGCTACGGCTCCATAGAGTTTGTAGCTTTGATATTTGGGAAACGCTTCTTTAAATCGTTCTAATGTTTGCAAAAACCGCTTTATATCTCGGACTTCCAAATGAGATTTCACTTCGATCGCTACGACTTCATTAGTGTTTTCTACAAGAATATCGATTTCAATGGAACCTTTTTTATCTTGTGCATCAACTCGTAAGGCAGTGTGATGCACGTCTATGCCTTGTTTTTTAAACAATTTTGCGGCGGCAGGTTTAATTAAGTTCTCTACAAATTCTCCCCATCGACTAGTTAATCCTCCTATTTGCTTATTGGTTTGGGCAACAATTTTACGAAGATCTGCCATTTCTTGTTCGGCGATACGCTGATATTCTTGGCGTTGCTGTTCGCTTTCGCGGAATAGTGCATAAATGTCTTGAATTGTAATTTGTTCAGTCATGTGTTTTTAATTGATAGTGCCAGTTTAATTTTAACATTTGGGATAAAACCTGATCGCCTATTCCCTTCAATCAAACAGCGATCGCCCCTCAATCTCTAAATTCTTGTAAGGACGCTGTTATTATGAAATTAGTTATGTGCAAATCTTGGTTATGAAAAAATATCGCGATCGCATACGCATCAGTCCGAATATTCGTAGTGGTAAGCCATGTATAGTTAATACACGCATTGCCGTATCAGATGTGTTTGACTATCTTGGCGGTGGGATGACTGTTGACGAAGTATTAGATGATTTTCCTGATTTAACCCTTGCGGATATACAGGCTTGTTTTGCTTTTGCAGCCGATCGCGATCGCAGTTTGACAGTGGTTCCCTCTGAAGTTGCTGTTTGATGAGAATTTATCTCCAAAGTTGCCGCGTATATTATCTGTAGATTTTCCAGAGAGTATGCATGTTCGTGATTGCGGATTGAAGGGATTTCCTGATGAGGATGTTTGGGAATATGCTCGAAACAATGGATTTACAATAGTTTCCAAGGATTCAGATTTTTATCAACGGAGTTTGCTTTATGGGCATCCGCCGAAGCTTGTCTGGTTGAGAATTGGCAATTGTAATCGAGATGTTCTCATAGCGCTAATTACTAAATATAAGGAACAAATTTATTTGCTAGACAGTAATCCATCTGAGTCGATATTAGTAATTTTAAGTTGAGTCGCCCCTCCTTGAAAATCAAACAGCGATCGCTCCCTCAACACCCAAAACCCGATCGCCTATTTCTCCACCAAACAACGATCGCCCCTCATCACCCAAAACCCGATCGCCTAAATCTCAAAATCAAACAGCGATCGCCATATCTTTTCACTAAACTGAACACTTGATTTCTACTCAAATATTAGAACTGATTTTCAATATCTCTAGACTGATGCAGAATACGAACAATTTCAATGTAAGTTTCCATTCTTTTGTAGAAGATAATGTATGGCTTAACTGGAAAACTACGCAGTTCTTCAGCAAGCTCTTTTCTGCTTCTGCCCATCTATGGGAACTGTGCAAGCATAGGAAACTTGTCAAGGACTTTTGCAAGTAATAAATCGGCCGCTAGGGAATCGTTTTGAGCAAGATATACTCACATATCCTCAAGGTCACGATCTGCTTGTCGGGATATCTTAAATCGATTCATTTTTATGCGCTAAGCGTTTTTGACCACGATTTTTAATGTTTTCCAACAGATTTGGCAATGTGTCTGAATCGTATTCGGTGTAATCACCATTTTTGAGTTGTGCAATTCCGAGGTTAATATCTTGTTGTAGTGTTGCGAGTTTCAGTGCGCGAAGTTCGGCTTCGGCTTGCTCAGCCCGATCGCATATTGCTTGAAAGGCATGAGCATCTTGGACAACGACTTCAGCTTTACCGTTAACGGTTAGTACCATAGGCGATTGTGTTGATTTAATGCGTTCGATAAATTCTTTGGCGTTGCGCTTGAAGTCGCTCAGGGAATGGATATTTTTTAGCTCGATCATAGTTGTTAAAGCACTTAATTCGGATCTAATTTAATGATAACTGATCTTTCTTAGCGATCGCAATTTCTATGATTCTTCATAAATATTTATCGCCTATTTCCCACACCAAACAGCGATCGCCCCTCAACACCCACAAAAACGATCGCCTAAACCTCAACATCAAAAAGCGATCGCCCTTCACCACCCCAGAAACCTGATCGCCTATTTCTTCAACATCAAACAGCGATTATATTGACGGCTAAGTTAAAATTAGTTAAAACCAAGTAGTAGAACCTTAGTGCTATGCAGATAAAAGAACTCACTACCGAACAATTTCGTTTACTAGTTCGTGAAGTTGTAATTGAAGTGCTAGAAGAATATATCGATCTAGATGAAGGTAAGAAGTTAAAAGCATCGGTTGTGGAACGCTTATTACGACAACAACATCAACCAACTATTATTCCTGCGGCTCAGGCTATGCAATCATTGGGGCTGAATTGGGATGAGTTATAGTATTGACTTTACTTCTGAGGCGATCGCTGATCTTGCAAAAATTGATCGCACTAATCAAATACGGATAGCTCGTAAAATTAAGTGGTTAGGCGAGAATTTTGAACAAATTACACCTCTATCTCTTTCTGGCAATTTATCAAGCTTTTTTAAGCTACGTGTTGGAGATTATCGGGTTATTTATGTGATCGCCCAATCACAAAAAAGTCTCATTATTCATTTACGATTAGATAAATGATCGCCTATTTCCTCATCAAACAGCGATCGCCCCCCAACACCCACAAACCCGATCGCCTAAATCTCAACATCAATCAGCGATCGCCACCTCAACACCCATAAAACCCGATCGCCTACTCCTCAAATCAAACAGCGATCGCCATTCACTGAGCCTCAATAGTAATTGTTTAGATGTTAAGATCGAAAATATCGCTAATTTAGCAAGAGATTGATATGGTTACACTTGCCGCGAAAAATTTAAATTTTGAAGACGTACAACATCTATTAGGCTTCCATGAGTCTGGAGAGATGGGTGTTTTTTCTGATTATTTGGATTTGGAATCTATTTCTGATTTTGAGCAAACAGAACTAATCGAGATTTGTACTAATTTTCGGCGGTATCTATTGTCAGGTAGAGTTTCCGAAGGACAAATTAAGTTTCTTGCTCTTGCGCCTCTGATGAATTTGACAGGTTACTATAACCAAGCGATCGAGTTACTTTTAGAAGAAAATATTCAGCGTATTGATATTCTCGAAGCGGATACTAGCATTACTGGTAGATATGATATTTTGGCGGTTAAAAAGTCTGGAGTCCAAAATTTAACTAAACTTTGGGTGCTGATAGTTGAAGCAAAGAGAGCTGGAATTGAACCTTTTACAGGAATTCCGCAATTATTAACCTATGCCCATGAGTCTTTGCGTTCTCAGTCTTCGGTTTGGGGTTTAGCAACAAATGGTTTGCATTTTCAGTTTATCCGCATCTGTGCAGGAGAATCACCGATCTATCAGTTATTCCCTTCTTTATCACTGATCGAGTCTGAGCCTTCTATACAGATTCTTAAAGTTCTTAAAGCTATTTGTAAATCATAAGAGTTGCATGGTGAGATCGCCCCTCACCACCCACAAAACCCGATCGCCTATTCCCCACATCAACCAGCGATCGCCTCTCCCCCCCCCACAAAACCCGATTGCCTATTTCCCACACCAAACAGCGATCACCCTTGTCACCCACAAAACCTGATCGCCTTTTCTCTCAAATCAAACAGCGATCGCTTAAACGGTCAAAATCTTACTTTCAAATTAGTTTATAATTAATTTGTTAGGTATATTTTCAGGCGTTGCAGGCAAAAGTATGAATTAGATGGAAGAAAGGATAGAAGGGTCGTGAAGATAATGAATCAGCAACCGCACAGAGTAACGCAACATATCTAAAGACTTGGAATAGCAGAAAGTTTTGCGGTGCAATCTCGCCAGATAGTGAC
>CALRWX020000148.1:0-5807 GCA_943371975.1 Pseudanabaena sp. UWO311
TATGACTAATATTCTCGACATCATTAAGACTGACTACGCCAAATTCCCTGAAGCGCAAACCTATAGCATCTATGACGAAGATGTCTATTTCAAAGATCCTGTCTATAACTTTCGTGGAATTAAGCAATATCAAAAGATGATTGGCTTCATTACCTTTTGGTTTAAAAATCTCAATCTCGAACTCCATGATATTTCACGAAATGATAATCTGATTAAAGCTCGCTGGACAATGAGTTGGGATGCTCCTTTACCTTGGAAGCCTCGGATTAGTGTTACGGGTTGGAGTGATTTGACTGTGGATAAATTCGCGGGCGCATTGGATAATGGCGAAGGCGATCGCGAATTGATTATTTCCCACATCGACTATTGGGAATGCAGTAAATTTGAAGTAATTAAGCAACATTTTCAATTTTTGCGTTAGGCAATTTCCCTAACCTAAGTGTTTAAAGATTTTTTTGCAATATCGCTAATTTAGCTATAGTAATTTGTGCTAAACGCAGTTTACGATCTACAGCTCTATTTTCAGTTTTTTATAACTTTATATAAGATAATATAGCAATCCTGAATCATTTGAGGCTTCGACTCCACTCAGCTATGAGTCCACGCAGGGTGAGCGAAGTCGAACCATGTTTCAACACATTTCGGATTGCTATATTTATATGATAATTTCTTAGTAAGTCATTTAATTTCATCCAGATAAATTCTACGCCGATCAATTTATAAACATCTATCGATTTGTTAACTATGGAGTAGTATCCATTCAATGCATTAATCGATTGGATTAGTCTATTAATGAAAGAGGGGATCATTAATAAAGAAGTCACTATCCAATATGGGTCAGCAACTCGCTCACCTGAAGATGTACAGGTGAGCATTGTAAATAGTTAGGTAAACCCAGTTGATCAATTAGCTTTAGCTGTTTCTCCAACAGAAATAACGCTATTAGGGCAAGACTGTGTTTTCTGTACTGAAGATACACATCGTTTTTTGAACCAATGTTTGGGCAAGGCTTCAACAGAATAGGGTAATCACTGACAATGATTCCCATCAATATCTTTCCACTAGAGTCTCAATTCCCACCAAAACATGTTCTAGATGAAGATTATCTTCCCTAATCATAAGACTGGCAGTGTTGCATGGTAAAAGTGGCTTTATCCCAGATCAATGAATTTGCATTTGTTAAGCTATGTATACTGAAAAAGTTACCTAAACATTTCCAAGACTTTTACTATGTTGCAACAGGCTTCCCGCTACACGACGACTTGGGTGGATACAGTTAACAAGGTCAAGGCTGAAGCATGGAATACTCTCGCAAAACCTTTGGTCACTCCTTTTTTTGAATGGGAATGGCTCTCTAATTTAGAATCTTCGGGTTGCGCGATCGCCCAGCAAGGATGGCTACCGAGTCATTTATTGGTGTGGCAAGGTGATGTATTGGTGGCTGCTGCACCTTTGTATTTGAAGGGGCATAGCCAAGGCGAGTTTGTGTTTGATCATCAATGGGCGGATTTGTCCTATCGATTAGGAATTGAGTATTATCCGAAATTATTGGGAATGGCTCCCTTTACGCCTGCTGTGGGATATAGATTTTTGGTGCATCCTGATCTGAGCGATCCCGAATTATCAGACATTTATGACCTGATGCTTGCCGAGATTGACAAACTTTGCGACAAGTATCAAGTGTCAGGGTGCAACTTTCTCTATGTCGATCCTATTTGGAAGCATGAGTTGGAGTCGCGGGGCTTCACGACTTGGATGCACCATAGCTATGTTTGGGAAAATCAAGAATTTACGGACTTTGATGATTATTTAAAAAATTTCAATGCCAATCAGCGCCGCAATATTAAACGTGAGCGTAAATCAGTGGAAAGTACGGGGATCACAATGCGAGTTTATACAGGTGAAGAGATACCCCATTATTTCTATGGCTATATGTATGAGCTATATAACGATCATTGCAATAAGTTTTGGGGTGGGAGTAAGTATCTAAATCGTAAGTTTTTTGAAAATCTCGCCCATAGTTTTCGCGATCGCCTTGTGTTTGTGGCTGGTGAAATCGCGGATCATCCGCAACCTGTCGGGATGTCATTTTGCATTCGTAAAGATGATCAACTATTTGGACGTTATTGGGGATCGATTCAAGAAATTGATTGTTTGCATTTCAATGCTTGCTATTACAAGCCGATTGAGTGGGCGATCGCGCAGGGAATTAAACGCTTTGACCCAGGGGCGGGTGGTCAACATAAAAAGCGGCGCGGTTTTCCTGCAACACCAAATTACAGTTTGCATCGCTTTTATCGCGATCGGCTCAAGCAAATTTTAATTCCCCATATTAATGAGGTGAATGCTTATGAGGCTCAGCAAATTCAAGCGATTAACAACGAACTACCCTTTGATTTTGCACCACCAGATCTAAAGGTTTAGGCATATATCAGTTTGTAAAATGTATTAGAGATTTTGTGTATGCAGAGTTATTGGCTAGTAAAGTCGTAATCGGTAGTTTAGTAGAATCAAAAATATTAATTGAATAAGATTTAGTTAGCCAAAATATTTCTTCTACTATTTGATTAATTGATTTGTAGCCAATAGCTTTTTTGATTTTGAGAGGTGACGGAGAGCTTTCTTGATTTTGAGATTTATCACTAGTAATTAAGTAAGCTAAAGAATCTTTATATAGATAATATCCAGTGAAACCATCAATATAATTTGAATGATTTCGCTCACGAAATCCAATTATAGGAACATCAGATTTGATGACTTCAACTAGATTATATTCTGTAATTCCAATCTCAATCAGAACATCTTGAAAATGAGATAACTCATGGAAACTACCATCTCTATGAAGTGTGATTTTTAAATTTTCTTTTAAATAATTAGGTAGCTTATCAAATATATACTTAAATGCCCGTCTTATTTCTATAAGAGGAATATTCTCACTAATGGGTAAATCAACTTTTTTATATTTGTTTAAAAACAAACCTTGATTATTGATTGCAACGATTGTCAGATTACTTAATCTACTAGAATGATTATGCCCTAAATCAACTCCGATAAAAATGTGATTTGAATCTTCATGATCTATATGATTTATTTTCCAAGGAATAGCACCTCTTTTTAATCCCAACTTAAGTAATGAATTTGCAACAGTATATTCATCTAGGTTATTAATAATATCAAATTTTAAATATCTTTTCTTTAATAAATTTATAATAGACATATTAATATTATCAAAATCATTTTCAGCAGAAGTCAAACATAATAAATAGCTAGATTCATCATCAGTTTGATATGAAAGATTTTGTAAATTGAAGTCATCATAGCTAAACGTGACAATATCACTTGGAGACACCTTTACAACTGATTGCTTATATAGAAATTCAATTCTTCCATTAATATTTTCTATAATATTAGTAGTTCTCTTAATCATATCTACAGATATAATTAACTTTACTTTCAAGTTAGACGGCTTAACTAATACCCCACAATGATATAGACCTTTTTGAGGAGTATAATATAGTTGTTCATCGGGAAATACAAACTTCTTTCTTACATGTATAATTCTAGGCTTGAGGTCAACCTTATTTATACTATCAAAATCAATAAGACTGGGCTTATTTTGACTTCTTGATTCTAAGTTATCTATCATTTCAACCAAATTTTTTAAATTTGTTTGCTCAAAATAATATTTACTCTGAGAAAACCTGAGATTCCCAAAAGATTTCTCAATAGCGTCGCTGCTACTAAATGTCTTATAGAAGTTTTCAGGGTGACGTACTTCTTTTAACTCTTTAACATATAGAGGCAGTTTGACACCCGTTTTGATATTTACAAATTTATGCTTACTGTGATCTATTGGCTCAGATATTTTTAGATTTTTAATTGATTTGATAGTTCTAGAAAAGTTTATACTAGATAAATTAAGCCACACATCATTAATCTCGTAATTTTCGATAGAAAAATGAATTCCTTTTTTGACGACTAACTGACGATCATCATCATTAATTTGTGGAAAAGAAAATATTACTGAATATTGATCTTTAAATTCAAATCCTAAACTACTAAAAAGATTTTTTACTTCCGATTTAAGATTGAAATTTTTGGGTTCAATGGGTATTACTGTTGAAAATGGTTCAAACAAAAAATTATTATATGTATTCAGTATTTCAGTCAAATTTATAAGAGAAGTAGTGTTAATAGATTGAATGCCATGAACAATCACAAACATTCTAATTTTTGATATATCTTCAATAGTTAGATATTTTTGTAAAAATAATTTGCGATGATTTCCTTCATGACATATATCATGGACAAGGAAAAAGGTAAGTTTTCTTGGAGTTTGACTATTAGTGTCACTAGTTGCTTGTACTAGATATTTACAATCATTAATAGAGCAATTATTTAATTTGATAAATGATAATTTTAAAACATCTTTATCTTTGATTTCATAAGGATGATTGGGTAAATATAAACATACTTTTGATCGACTGAGATAAAACATTAGTAGTTACCCCAATACTGCGGACAAATAAAAAAAGGAGACAAAAAAGCTATTCATCGGATAAGGTGCAAGTGTTGAAACAAAACACCAAATGAATAGCATCATCGATATAGTACCGAAGATAGAGAGTAAAGTACAACAGAAATTTCTATCAATGCTGTTTTCGACAATCATAGTGATGTGCGGGAAAGTAAACTTCAGGAATTTGAGTCGATACAGCGAAATCAGCGAACGCACGTATCGACGGCAGTTTGCCCGTTCCTACAACTTCATAAAAGGGAATGCTGAGATCGTCAAAAAGGCAATTTTGCCCACATCACGACAGATCATCGCCACAGACTGCTCATTCATCAAGAAAAGTGGGAAAGGAACCTATGGAATTGAGTATTTTTACAACGGGAGCGTGGGAAAAGCCGAGAGAGGATTGGAAGTATCGGTGGTAGCAGGAGTGGATGTTGATAGCAAACAGGGATATGCACTATCCGTACAACAAACACCACCCACCCAAGCAGAGACAGAGAAGACCAGAATTGACTGGTATTTAGAGCAACTAGCCGCCACAAAACCCTATTTTCCCAAATCAGCCAAACACGTTGTCAGTGATGGATTTTATAGCAAAATTAAGTGGGTAGATGGTGTCACAGCCTTAGGTTTAGATGTGGTTGGTAAGTTACGTTGTGATGCGGATCTGCGTTATGTCTACACAGGTGAGCAGAAATCCCGTGGCAGGAAGCGCAAGTACGATGGCAAAGTAGATTTGACCGATGTCAGTCGGATCACCTTAGTCTCGGAAATCGAACCACAAGTTTACTTTTATACGGTCGAAGTTTGGGTGGTTAGGATGAAGCGTAAAGTGCGTCTTGCCTATATTCGTGACTGTCGTGATCCTCAGCGCGTTGGCATGGCTTTGTTGTTTTCCACCGATATCAACCTTGATGCCTTAGAAATTCTTGCTTTCTATAAATCCCGCTTTCAGATTGAATTCATCTTTCGCGATGCTAAACAATTTACGGGTTTATCTGATTGCCAAGCTCGTGATTTGACCAAACTTGACTTTCATTTCAACGCTTCTTTGATGGCGCTGAATCTGGCTAAGTTTGATGCTCAGCAATCTCATCTTGCGGTTCATCCTGACGAACCTTTTGTCTTTTCGATGGCGAGTTATAAACGCTCAGCTTTCAATCGCCATCTCCTTGAACGCTTTATTTCCCTGTTAGATTTAGACCTTACTTCAATTAAATTACACCCTAATTTCCACAAACTTTGTAACTACGGCTCCATCTCTGCCCCAATTTGTCCGTAGTATTGA
>CALRWX020000149.1:0-5765 GCA_943371975.1 Pseudanabaena sp. UWO311
CGAGTCGGGTGAGATTGCTTACAAGTTTGCCCCAAATTTTCGACAAGTCCTTGTCAGTCGTTCATTTTGGCTACAGGTCAATGAATGGCTGAAAAGCGTGTGGAAATGGGTGTTTTATGGAATTCGGATTTCTTTCGGTATTTTGCTGACGAATTTGGTTAGTTCCTTGTTCCGTTTACAAAGTGCGGCTTCACTAAGTACTGCCTTTCCACTTTTTCGAGGTGAACCACCAGCAACCGCCGAAAAAGATACAGGTTTACGATTCTCTCCAAAGCCAATTGTACCCAAGCTAGATGCCTTTGTGGGACTACAAGGAGTTAATTCTCTGTATTCCAATGGAGCTAATCAAGCAGTTATCTATGGGACTTTAGGCTTTTCTGGAGAAGTCGGTAGTTTTGCCAAAGATTTTTTTGACTATACGGGCTTTACAGTGAGCTATAGTCAGGCTTTTTCGACTGGACTATCGCCATTCTTGTTTGATCGAATAGCCGATACGCGATCGCTGACGGCAGGCATTGTCCAACAGATCTATGGTCCAATTCGCTTTGGTATTCAACAAAGCTTGAGCTTAGATAATGGCAATATATTTGATTCTGTTTATTCCTTAGAATACGCAAGGCGTACCTATGCATTAGTAATCCGTTACAATCCTAATCAGGGCTTGGGAGAAATACTTTTAAGAATCAGTGATTTTAATTGGACACGCCCCCCATCCAATGTAACTACAGTCCAAAATGGAGTAGAACAACGTAATTAAAGAGGAATAAAAGTGGCGCAAAGCGCCACTTTTATTCCTCTTTACATAAATTTTTGTAAAACCTCTACAGTTTCCTGACCCGTTTTCTTCCAACTAAATTTGGTAGCTCTTTGTAATCCAAGCTGAGAAAGATGCGATCGCAGTCCTATATCATTGGCAATCGCCTGCATCGCATCAGTGATTTCTTCAACTTTGTAAGGATCAATCAAAATTGCTGCATCATCAGCAACCTCTGGTAAAGACGACAAGTTAGATGTAATTACGGGCGTACCACAAGCCATTGCTTCAAGTACAGGCAGTCCAAACCCCTCCCACAGTGATGGAAATACTAAAGCGATCGCTCCACTAATAATTTTAGGTAAATCATCGTATGGTACATAGTCCAAAAATTTGACTTGATCGGTTAGCCCTAATTCTTGGACTTGTTTTTTTAAAGATGGCGTGTAGCGCTTATCACTGGGACCAGACAGCCAAAGTTGATATTCACGACAAGATTTGAGATGTGCGAATGCAGAAATTACACGGCTAATATTTTTATACGGATCATGCCTGCCAATATATAGAAAGTATGGATGTGGAGATCGCGGCTCATCTTTTTCTAGCACTGGTCGAAAATGATCAGAATCATAAGCTAAAAGAATAGGTGTAATCTTACTGCTCGGAATTCGGTAAAACTTAGTAATATCATTAGCTGTCGATTCTGAGATACAAATAATATGCTGTGACTGTCTATAAACCTCTGGTGCATAATATTTATGATACATCGATAATGGAGAAAATATCTTAGGAAAGCGCAAAGGAATTAAGTCAAATGCTGTAACAACAAAACGACAGTTGCTATATAGAGGAGCTTCTGGAATCGGAGTAAATAAAAGTTGGGAATTTAAGTTTTTATAAATTTTTGATAATTGAAACTGTGTCCAAATTAGACGACGTAAATGACCTCGCGTGCCATTGGCAGGCGTAAGATTATCTGGAACAGGATAGCAGTTAAAATCTAGATATGCTTGTGATGCTAATAATATGGGGCTGAGTGATTTCAAATATGGAAATAAGTTATTTAAATAGATGCCTATACCTGTTGGCTTGGGAAATAAAATAGATAAGTTAATTATTAATTGATTAGAATCTGACATTTTTGTTGATTAATTTTAAATTAGATGAAACTATTTAATTACTTAGTTCTTTAAGATCATTCTCAACCATACTTTCTACTAGATTTTCAAAAGAATACTGAGGTTCCCAACCAATTTGAGCGCGGATTTTATCAATGCTTCCTACCAATTGGATAGATTCATCGGGTCGATAAAAATCTGGATCAATGGAGACGTAATCTTGATAATTTAGGTTGACATATTTAAAAGCACAATCCACTAATTCTCTGACAGAATGAGTTTCCCCACTACCGATAATGTAATCATCAGGGTTGTCCTGCTGCATTATTAGCCACATTGCCTCAACCGCATCTTTAGCGTGACACCAATCTCGACGAGCATCAAGATTTCCCAGTTTTAATTCATGAACTAAACCTAGTTTGATCATCGCTGCCCCACGAGTAATTTTACGAAACACAAACTCGGTTCCTCGACGAGGTGATTCATGGGTATAAGTAATACCACAGCAAGCAAATAGGTTATAGTGCTGTCGGTAATTTGTGGTAATCCAATGACCATAGGCTTTTGCTGTACCATATGGATTTCGAGGACGAAAAGCTGTTTTCTCCGTTTGGGGTGATTCATCAGGTTGACCAAAAACCTCACTACTGGATGCTTGATAAAATCTAGCATCAGGTTTTGTCCGACGAATGGACTCTAATAAACGAGATACCCCAATAGCTGTATATTCTGCTGTTAGTGATGGTTGAGTCCATGAGAGGGGGACATAACTTTGAGATGCAAGGTTATAAATTTCGTCTGGTTGAGACTGTGCGATTGCATCCATTAGGGAAGACTGATCTAATAAATCACCTGAGATAATATTGATATCATCCGTAAAATGACTAATACGAACGAGATTACTTGTACTAGATCGGCGAACTAAACCATAGACTTCGTAACCTTTACTTACTAATAATTCAGCAAGATAAGAACCATCTTGTCCAGTTAATCCAGTTATGAGTGCTTTTTTTGTCATACAGACCAACTATCACTAAAGTGAGCATATATAGCGTTTTCCAGTCTAGCGAGGTACAGAACTGTTTCCCCGCCTGCTTGAGAAGTGGTATAAATGTAACAGTCTTGCCTTCAAGAATGCTTTTTGACAATTATTCCAAAAGATGTTGTAGCAAAGTTACTAACCAATAACTTTAGATGTGCATCTAGTGGTTGTTGGTATGGGGGAATATCAATAAATTGATCTAGGAAACCTGATCCAATATCAAAGTTTAATGGAGTAACTTGATGCCCCTGAGCAGTCAGTTTTTGGGCTAATTTTATGAAATCTTTTTTTCTAAATAGTACTGTATTTCTGTTGTCAATCGTTTTCTCTGCTTGTAAATAGTTGAGTTCTGTGGTGTGTATACAAACACCGCCAGGTACAAGTGTGTTGAGTGAGTTTTCAATAAAGAGAAGACCCTTATCAATACTTCCTAGATGTTCTAATGCACAAGCTGACCAACAAAAATGATACTTGTTGTCTAAATCACTGGGAATATTGTTCATGTCAACATATCTCAAGCTGACATTTTTCTTAAATAGATTTTGTGAACACAATTCAGGAAGCCATATCTTATCCACAGAAGACATACTTTGATTTGTCTCTACCCACCCTTTGGCTGAAGATTCTTGTGGATCTAAGTCTGTTGCCGTAATCTCAATGTCATAAGCAGCTAGCAAACTAGGTAAAGGTTCTTCTCCACAACCAAAACCTAATCCTTTAAGACCGGGTGTAAGGAGATCATAATCATGCATGACTTGAAGAATGTAGCAAAATTCCCATATTTTACGATGATAGACAACAGGCAGTTTCATCTGTTGACACCAATATGCAAACCACTCAGATTCAATATCTTTCTGCTGACAAGCTTTGGAGTCTAACCCTACTTTGGTAGGAAATAAGTTGTCTGGGGTGGTTAAGTTTTTTTGTAAACTGCGAGCGTACTCATAACCTAAAGCTTTAATGTTAGAATTTACTATGGCTTGGGGAGGTGCTGATAAGCTCTGTATATCTATAGATAATAGTCTCAGTATCTTTTTTAAGATTTTGCGATAATTTAACATTTTGAGATTTTTTTGAATATATAAAGTTTGAATATTTAAGTCATTTCTCTAAATAAATTATCATTAATTACTTAAGTCTTAACGATAAAAATTAAGTTTTTGCCAAATATAAATTCAATTAATTTTGATAACTAGATAAATCACCAAGTAGTTGTTGAGCTGATTCTTGCCATGAAAATATTTTATATTCGCTTTTAATACGTGTTACCAAATGATTGTATAAATCATCCGAATTCAAAAGATTTTCTAAAGCTTGATAAAGTTGAATTGGCTCGTTAGGATCAAAGTATATACAAAAATCTCCACCTACTTCGGGCAAAGAACCGCCATTACTAGAAACCACAGGTTTACCGTGTTGTAGTGCTTCTACGACTGGCAGCCCAAAACCTTCATAAAATGATGCTTGAACTAAGCAGTAACAATTTTTATATAGAATGCTGAGTTCAGAATCTGTGACTGAATAAAAAATATGTATTAGCTTATTGTAAGTTTTATTTTTCTTGATTAAGGAATCAATTTCTTTATGCCCTCCGTTTGCTACAAAAACTAAATATACATTGTCGTGAGATACCGTTAATAAATCAAAGGCAGAGATAATAGCTTTTATATTCTTATGAGGACTTAAACTGCCAACTACTAGAATATATTTTTGATTGAGCAATGATATAAGATTAGGATTATTCTTGATGTCATCGTGATTATCTATGTGACTATTCTCAGGATAGTCAGAGCCAAGTCGAAAACTAGTCACAATTTGTTGTTTATTTGTATTAGGTAATATACCTTTTTCCCTAGCGTTGATATAGTCTTTAGCACTCTGATTAGATATACATATCACCTTGTCAAAACAATCAGAGTACTTATAATAAAATTCTTTAAAAGAATTGACAAATTTTTTGGAGCAAAAATCAGAGAAAATTATTGGTACTATGTCATAACATACAAATGTAATGGTTACTTTCTGTGCTTTTAAATGCTGTAAAAAATGATAATATGATAGAGGTAAACCCCAATTAGCATCAGCTATTAAATATATATCTGATGATGAGAATTGTATATTTTTAGAAGTAAAATTAGATTTGATAACTAAGTAATCAAATAGTATTTTTTTGAGATTTTTCTTTGCTTTTAGTATGTATGAAAATAGCTTTTTAAATATCGGGAAATAATTGATAGTTGATTCATCTAGAGAATTAACTCTAGTAATAAAAATCCCATTAAATTGAACTGGTATTACTTCTACATCTGTCATATCTGTGGATGCTTTTAGCAACTCTAAAGTTATCTGGTGAACAACTCGATGAATACCAGTGTTTCTATAATTGCTATTTACCGTGTTCGTGCAGTCTATAAAAATTCTCATTTGATATAATCTAATCCCTTAAATTTGAACATTGAACGGTAAAATCTTGATTGAAGTGTTTACGCTTTTTTGATTTGAATGAAATAGTTGTTTTGAAATTTATCCCATATTAGCTGTTACTAGCTGTCCAGAGCCAGTATAGCTGTTTTTTAAATGCATATTCATAAAATTACCACAGCAATTGGAAAACTCATCGCCTTCAGCGCTGCGAGGTAAAAGATTAAAATCAATTTATTGCCTCTAATCTGGCTCTTCTGGGTTTCAAGGGGTAAATCCTAATATAGCAAATTCCAGACTAGTGAGGTATAGTATAAAAGAGAAGAGAGAAAGTTTTTCAGATATAAATCAGCATGAGAGCATATTCAATAGACTTGCGAGAAAAAATAATCAAGCTTTCTGAAGAAGGCAAAATATCACAGCGAAAATT
>CALRWX020000150.1:0-5610 GCA_943371975.1 Pseudanabaena sp. UWO311
GCATAAGTAGTTCTGGATGGCTTTGCCATCTTGGTGGTGGTGTTTGCCGTTTTTGATGATTTTTTCGCTCTGGCATTGTGGGCATTCCATAGCTTTCTCCTTTGCTCTGCCTCTATTTTCTCATACCACTAATTCACTGACCAGTGCCAGTAGCAAGGATGCTTGGTTTTTAAGTACAACCCAGATAGATAAAGACGGCACTTCGCACCATCTTTATCTATTCCCATTCGCGCTTTTCGAGTTCCTTTTGGGGCATTAATAAAGTTGCTTCTATTTCTTCTCTAATGCTAGTTGTGACTTCACAATTGCTATTGAGACAATCAATTAACAGTTGATTGGCAGCATAATAGCTTTCTAAGACTTTCTGTTGATCGGCATTAAACTCCCATTGGTTACTGATATCGCGATGGGTAGCAACTTCTTTTTGCAACTGAATCACCCAAGCCGCATAGTTTTCTTGACACCACTTCTTAAAGCTTGCCTTTGTATGATCGTCATTTGGTAATTGATCGCTAAGTTCTTGCAAAGACTTGCGAAATCCTAAATCGACCACAATTCCTAAAATATTGCTGAGGGAACTAGCACAGGCATGAATATGGATAAGATCTTGGCTGTCTGTAAGCACACATTCTTGCAATAGGTCATCAAGGGCTGCATCCAGAAATACACCTTGACTTAAACTACAAGCCAACGCGAAATGCGGTACGAGATGCGGAGCGCGGGTCAGGGCTAGATAAAAAGCTCGTCCTGTAGCAGGTCGATTTTGGGCAGGATTAGCTTCTGATTTTTGGCTTGCCCACTCTAAAAACCTCTGCAAATAAGGATCTTGGGAGACTAGAGCATCGATCTGCTGTTTCATCAACTGCATCAGGTTATCCGCACTACGGAGCATACTTGCGGTTAGTAGAAAGATTTCTCGCCAGTAAGGATCAGTAATATGGCTTACCAGTCCACTGAGCGATGATCCTAAAGCTTGCAGGTTATGGTTAGCGACAATTTTTCGGGCGGTGAAATATTCCTGTAATGCCAAATAGGAAAAAGAGAAGATACCGCGTGCGCGTTCAGATAAAATGCCATGTTGAGACTCGATCGCTTTGAGAACTGATTCACTGACATGACGAATTTCTTCAGGATCAATGCTTGACTCTGGCATGCTTTGGACATATTCACTGATCTGCTCCTCGATCGTGTCTTGTACAAAAAAGTATTGATGTTGTGCAAAGGTTGCGGAAGCAATCTGACTCAATAGCTTGAGCTTTTGCGGCAATAGAAATCCTCGATATATTTGATCGCGTTCAATTCCTCTCGATTCATCCCACTTACCAAGTAGGAGATCCATCGCTTGTTTATAAAATTCAGCCTGTTTGCTAGGAAACTTCTTTTCACGGTGAAATATCGAACAGGCGAGATGTAAGAACAGAGGTGTAGTCACCAGTCGCCGAATTTGAGAATTTTTGGGTAATTCTAATTTCTCCATAAAATCAGATGCTTTTGCTAAGGCAACTGTGACATCAGTTCCACTTAGTTCGACAAACCATTTATGGACAAAGGAGATGATTTGTTCTTCAGTAAAAGGAGCAATTTCAACATCAGTAAATCCCTGTAATGCGAGCTTTTTGGATGCGACGCGACAGGATGCTATGAACTGATTTTTATGATACTTATCAAAAAATCGGCGAATTTCATTAAAAATAATTATCTCCTCTTCGTTGGAAACTTCATCCATGCCATCTACTAAAAGTAATATTCTTCCACTTTGCAAAAGCTTTTTAATAATTGATAGTTGAGAAATATCAGAAGAGAGGAATTCTTGATGGATAAATTCTAATAAATTAGCGGGATTATGATCTCGTAAACTGGCGGCAAAATCACGCAAGGTAATGAAGATCGGTACTTGGTCTACCGCGAAGTTAGACTGGTTACATTGACTGGCTAAATATTTGAGAAATGTTGATTTACCACCACCGGGTTTCCCCAGAACCCTGAGTTTACGATATTTTTCGACCGCTTGCATCCCCAGGATTTGGCTTTCTGCAATCTTGCCCAAACCAAAGCGATCTACATCTTCGGGAGAAATGCTCCCAATTTCAGCGATATCTAGCCATTGTTGACTAGCGATTTGTTCAAGGATATTTACATCTATATAGATTTGTTCAATGGTAACAGGATGATTGATGTCTAGTAGTTGTAAAATGCCGCATTGATGATTGATTTTTTCTCGTCGGCGCGATCGCACCATTTGCACCAAGTCATCAAGTTCTAGTGTTCCGATATCTGACTCATCGGTGATGCGTTCGATATAGTCTAGGGGAGCATTAAGCGCAATTTCTCGCCAATCTAAATCCAATCTCGTACAAATCTCAAAAAACGTATAGCGTTCGATCGGTTGCCCACTAAAAAAACGCCAGACTGGTTGTCTAGTTTTGATCCCAATTTCATTTGCTAGATATTCTTGTGTCCAGCCTTTAGAGGCAAATTGCTGTTTGGCTTTTTTGATCCCAGATAGGGATGCCTGTAGCGATCGTTTTGCCATAAACCGATAACCTCATAGATATTATTGGTAATAACGGCAGTTAAGTTATACAAATTGCAGTGAAAAACTTAGATCTGACACTATTATTTTTGTAATTTGTATAACTTAATTAGATTTCATAATATACACATGAATCAGAAATAGATACTTAAACCTAATTATCTGTTTATATTTTTTCTTATTTAAACTTCTTGCCTATAGATATTTAATACATAATTTTTTTGGGTTTTGAGTATCTCGCTAAAACTCTTGTTGTATATATTAAGAGAGCGATCGCTAAACAAAAAAAAAGGACTTGCCAAACAACAATTTTTGCCAAGTAGATAAATTATTGGGTGATAGAAAGATTAATTAAATATAAACAATTTATGGCTGTAACCAAGCAAATGAAGACCAAACAAAACCGAAAAAAGAGTTGCTGCACTTTGTGTCACAACTCTTTTTGGCTTTGACATTTAACGCCTCAATTGCGTGGAAGCGCGATCCCAAGCATCTTTTACAGCATATTTAGCTTCTTCCCAAGGCAAATTTCCAGTGTGATTGATTTCATAATCACACTGGAAATCTGTCACAACTTCATTGTAGGTGCGACCACTATGACCATAGCGATCATAACCTTCATAGCCAGTGCGATAGGCAGGTTGATAGTCTTCGTAGGTTTTATCTTTCTCAACATACGAACTAGAAGTATAGGTTTCCTGCCAATTAGTATCTTCAAAGCTAGGATTAACTTGCTCAGCCACATCTTTGCCAGCCAAACCACCAACCACTGAGCCAAGTACCGCACCAACTACCGCACCAACTGGTCCACCAACTATGCCACCAACAACAGTTGCAACAGTTCCAGCACCTGCTGCTCCTACACCTGTTCCGACGGGATGCGATCCTATCTCTCCAGAAATAGGATCAAGATTCGCATCAGTTTGCTTATCGGGGTTTACATTTACATTTCTATTTCTATTAGTCATTGTTCTCTCTTCTTTAAATAATTGAGGATCGATCAAGCATTTCATCGTAGGAGCAATTCATGAATTGCTCCTACGATGAATTCTTTTGTGTAATTCCTAAGAGAAATAGGGCTTCTACTTTTCTCAGCCAACATATCTCAATGGCTAACCCATTTAGGATTGCTATATAACTCTTGTCGCATCTTATGCCATTAAAACTAAAGCGAACCCAACGGCAAATAGAATTCCTTTTTTCATACCATTGAACAGTGCAGTAAGAGGGCTATTAAAATTATTAGCAGCCCTCTTATTCAAAATATTAGCCATTGATTTTGCCTAACACTATGGTTATGTAATTCATAAGTTTAGATTTAATCTAACAACCGATTGTTTGATCTCATGCTTGAGGAATGTATGAGTTGAATGAATTGAGCTAGAAGCAAACAAATCTTTACTTTCGCTTCTTTCTGTAGTGGTAGGATCGTTCAAGCTTATGAGTATTCCCTATGAGTCTCTTTACGCAAAGATCTCTAGACGTAGCGTTTCATCCTTAGAATTGGTGCTAAATTTTATCTTTAAATATGCAAAATTATTCTACCCCTGAGCCGATTTTAATTTTTTTAAATAATACCGAACCTAAACCTAAAATAATCTCGTTCGATTTAAGGCAAACACGAATTGACGAATTCCTCAATTCGAGGTCATTACAACCTAAGAGCCGTAAAGCTTATCAATCGGATTTACAAATATTTATAGATTGGTGCGATTTGGCTTGGATAGATGTAACTCGGCGAAAAGTGACTCAATTTAAAACATTTTTGTTGAAGGAGCGTGCGTTATCTTTGAGTTCAGTAAATCGAGTATTGCGTACTTTGAAATCTTTTTATCGATGGATGCTGCTTTCGGAATATGTGGCGGCTGATCCAACAGTTGGCATTCAACAGGAACGATTACCAGATCCTGTAGCCAAGGATCTGGAAGATGCGGAGGTGTTGAAAATTTATGAGGCGATCGCCTTGAGTAATTTTCCTGAACGAGATCGGGCAATATTTACAGTGCTATTACATGGATTAAGGGGAGAAGAGTTATGTAATTTGAATTTAGAGAATTACAGCAAAGGGGAACTGATCATTCCTGTAGCAAAGTGGGATAGTAAGGGAGAAGTGCCATTAACTAAGCTAGGTTTACAACATCTAAATGAATATTTGGATTGGCGGAGGGAAAAAGAAGAATTATTACCTGAATCACCTCTATTTATATCATTTTCCAATCGTAATTATGGTAAGCGATTAACCTATTGGGGGGTTCGGCATGTAATGGATGATTTAGCAGAAAAGACAGGCATTGATTTACATTCTCATCGAGGCAGGCATACCTTTGCAACAAATTTGATTGTAAAGTATGAGTTAGATCCATCTTTGGCAATGGAATTAACGCGCCATCGAGATGTCAGAAGTTTTCGCCGTTATACCAATCGTAAAAATAAAATCGCGGCAAAAAGAGCTTTTTTAAATGCATCAGAACGGTTGGATTAAAAGTTAGGGAGTTCCTCTGAAGAAAAGAGTCGTAGCTCGATCACTTGTCAATACCAGAACTAAGATTTTGAAAATGATCGCTGACCAACAGATAAAATTGAATGCATCAAATACATCAAATGTAGAACATGACATCTACCTGTTGCTTTTTCTCCTCACACTTCATCAAAAGATCTTCAAGGGTGTGCTTATGCAAAATATCAAAAGTGCGACCTTTGCAGATTCCCATACATCACAATACTGCGGACAAATAAAAAAAGGAGACAAAAAAGCGGCGTTGCAGACAAAAGTATGAATTAGATGGAAGAAAGGATAGAAGGGTCGTGAAGATATTGAATCAGCAACCACACAGAGTAACGCAACATATCTAAAGACTTGGAATAGCAGAAAGTTTTACGGTGCAATCTCGCCAGATAGTGACGTAACCGAGAGTTTTCTCCCTCAACTCGAGTCATGTAAGTCTTGCTAATAATCTGATCACCATCAGGGATAAAACTTGGATAAACAGTCCAGCCATCAGTGACGTAGAAATAGCATTGCCATGCCGCCACTATTGTCCATAATGGCTCTAAAGTCTCAGCACTATGATCGCCTT
>CALRWX020000151.1:0-5506 GCA_943371975.1 Pseudanabaena sp. UWO311
CAAACCTATCTGCTACTTCATTCATCGTGGTTTTTCCTTTTTGATAGCCTCCGATTACTCGTTCTCTCAAATCCAGTGAATACGCTTTTCCTGTTTGCATTTTCTCTCCATTTTACTTTGCTCATGCTCATTTGAAAACCGCTATACCAGTAAGTTAGTCGATAAGCCTTTGTTGCGATCGGACCTGTTAAATGATCCAGTTCTGAAAGATTTGACGGTGATCCGTGTGCCGAATAGCACCAATTTCAAGGTGTCGGCGGAACAGTGGCAACGAGTATTTGAATTAAGGGGATAGGGAAAATGATCTTAGACAACGAAAATCAGAATCTAAAAGTCTATGAATGGATTAAGCAATATACAGAAGAAGGAGCAATTGATATCGTTACAGGCTATTTCACTGTTGGAGCTTTAGCCTATCTTTCGCAGCAAGTTAATCAAAAAATCACAAAGTTTCGGCTAGTGTTGGGAGACATCGTTAACTTAGATCAAGTTGATGATCGTCCCTTAGATTTACTAAATGAAAATATTACGATTGAGGCGGCATTAAATCTTAGTCGTCTGGCTCAGGAAGCAGTCGATTTTTTAAAGCAGGACAAGGTTAAGGCAAAAACCTTAGAGCCAAATTTTTGTCATGCTAAGTGCTACCTGTTTGAGCCATCAAAAAAAGACGATCGCAACAAATACTTTATTTCAGGTAGCTCGAACTTGACTGAAGCAGGGATTGGCAAAAAGCAAACTAATAATCTTGAGTTAAATATTGCTGAGACGGGAAACAATAGCCAATATAAAGAGCTAGTCGAATGGTTTGAGACTCTCTGGCATAAGCCTCAAGCTCATAAAGAGAAAACGATTCTGGCTAAGGATGGTACGAGTAAAAAGATTGATTTTAAGCAGTATCTGATTGAGGCGATCGCTAAAATATTTATCGAATATTCGCCACGAGATATTTACTACAAGATTTTATTTGAGCTATTTGGTAATCAAATTCTGGAAATTGAGAACGATCCAGAGTTTAATCGTCAAGTTGGCAGATTAGAAAATACGGCTGTTTTTAATGCTCTGTATGACTTTCAGAAAAAAGGAGTCTTGAGTTTAATTCGGATGCTTCAGAAATATGATGGGGCAATCTTGGCGGACGCTGTAGGTTTGGGTAAAACTTGGAGCGCTTTGGCGGTAATGAAGTTTTTCCAGATGCAGGGGCGTGAGGTGATCTTGCTTTGCCCTAAAAAACTAGAGGATAACTGGAGACGATACAAGGAAGATCAGGACTCTAAGTTTGAAACCGACAAACTCAAGTTTTTTATGCGCTTTCATACGGATATGAGTAGCTCTCGCTTAGAGTCATACACCGATCGCGCTGATAAGTTCTTTCGTGACGATAAGCCTAAGCTGATTGTGATTGATGAAAGTCATAACTTGCGGAATGACAAGGCAAATCGTTATAAGTTTCTGGTTGAGCAGATTTTGCAGAAAAACCAAGATGTTAAGGTTTTATTGATATCGGCAACGCCGATCAATAACTCTCTGAATGATGCTAGAAACCAGTTTAAGTTGATGGTGCAGGGGAATGTACATGGCTATGATGCAAAATTGGGAGTCAGAAATATTGACTATTCGTTTAAGCAAGCCCAGACAATGTTTAATGAATGGCGCAAAGATGACAATCCAAAAATCGGCGACTTTATTAAAAAACTGTCTGGCAATGATTTCTTTAGATTGACTGACTCATTGCTAGTGGCGAGAACTCGCAAGATGGTTGAGAGTCAGGAAACTGATTTAATATTTCCTGTCAAAAATAAGCCCGTAAACTTGTTTGTAACACCACATCAGCTTGGTAATTTTGAAACCTTTGAGGAGTTGTTTGACCATTTCCCCCCGATGCTGTCAGGCTATCAACCAGCATTTTATTTAGATGATAATTCGGGCGTAAAAAAAGATGTATTGAAGGATGAAAAACTACGCGATCGCTTTCTGGTCAAGATGATTTATATCCTGATGGTGAAGCGGTTAGAGTCTTCTTGGTGTTCGTTTTATTCAACAGTTGAGAAGATTAAGAATCATCATCAAAACGCTTTAGACAAGATTAAGGCGTATCAAGCAGACAAGGCAAAACCAGTAACCTTAGAAAATGATGCCGTCAACTTAGATGACGATCAAAATGACGATGAGTTTACAGAAGCTGTTGAACAGTACACGCTAGGCAAAAAACGCCCGATTAGTATTGCGGCAATTGATCGAGTTGGGAACTTAGACAAGTTTAAAGAGGATCTGAAACAAGATTTAGATGCTCTAGATAAGCTTGCGGTTAACTTACAAAAGTTTGCGGTAAAACTTGACAAAGAAATTGCTCCAGCTTCCAAGAAGTCGGATCGGCTGAAATCCTGTGATGACAAGTTGAAGGCTTTGATTGCAGAGATTGTCAAAAAACGTAAATCGGGCGCAAATAACCATAATCCCAAGGTGGTGATTTTTACCGTCTATCGAGATACGGCGGTATATCTGTTTGAGCAGCTACAGGCTAGAGGTTTTGAGAAGATTGCGATCGCATCGGGGACAGGCTCATATTCAGATGATAGCGATCGCAAACAGTCTATGGAAGCCGTTCTCGAAAGGTTTGCGCCATATACCAAGCTGTTTTGTGAAAAGGAATGGGCATTTAACTTTGACAAAATCTCTGAGCAAAGTTTAGATAAACAAGGGTTAGAAGCTTTTGTAGAATGGCAAGCTTGGATCGCAGAAAACCATCCTGATACGCACCTGAAGCTAACTAAACCTATTGATATCTTGATTGCTACGGATGCTCTCAGTGAGGGGCAGAACTTGCAGGATGCAGATATGGTAATTAATTACGATATTCACTGGAATCCTGTACGAATCATTCAGCGTATGGGACGGATTGATCGCTTGGGTAGTCCGAACGAGCAGATCTTCGGGATTAACTTCTGGCCCTCAGACAATATTAATTCCTATCTCAATCTGCAAGGACGGATCGAGCAACGCATGGCAGCGATGAAGTTGGCTGGGTCAGAGGTCGATCATCAGTTCTCGGATAGCTTTGCGAAGATGGCTCATGATGAAGACTTTGATCGCAAGATGAACGATCGCATGATGGAGCAAATGCTAATCACTTGGGATGACATTGAGGTAAGCGATCAAGGTTTAGGCTTTGATAGTTTGTCTTTGGAGCGTTATCGACAGGATTTACTTGCTGAGTTTAATCGCGATAAGGACAAATATCGCCAGATGCCCAAGGGTGTTTATTCGGGATTTATCGGAGATATGGCGACAGGCGATCGCAATGGCATTGTGGCTTTGCTTGGCTATCCTGCGAAGCCATCGAAAAAACTCGATCATCAATATCAGGTGTTTGATTTGATTTATATCGATAAGTCGGGCAAGTTGGTTTTAAACAATCAAAAAGAGGTTTTAGATTTTCTGACTGTAAACAAAGACAAAGAGCGATTTGTACCTGATGCTGTGGATCGGGGTGAACAGGCGGCGATCGCTGAGTTAGTAACTGCGCTCAAGTCTTGGCTCAGTAGTCAGGCGGTGCAAACTGAGGTGATGGAGGATGGCACTGAGAAGAAGACGATGGGTAAGGCGGCACGGGATTTATTAGGAAAAATCAAAAAGGGTAATCAAATAGCATTGGAGACAATCAAGCAAGATGGTAATGTTGAGCAAAAATTTCAGGCTGATAAGTTTGACTTGGTGGCTTGGGTGTTGGTAAATACTTGAACGCGGATTTGAACGCGGATTTGAACGCGGATTTGAACACGGATTAGATGGATTACGCTGATTTCGCGGATTTTTTTGTTTTTTGGGATTAGATTATCAGAGTGATTAAGGGATTTTCTTTATGGAAAGCTATATGATTAAAATAAGTGAAATCCGTGAAATCCTTTAATCCGTATAATCCGTGATCTAGACGTTGTTTTGAGTAAATAGCTATGACTATTGCAGTTACAGAAAATATTCGATCGCTTCATGATGTGGAGACAAAGTTGGGTTTGCGCCGATCGCATGATCCAGATTTTTTTAAGGAATGGCAAGGCGAGTTTGCAGAATTGGTTGATACGGAAAAAACAACTTTAGATCGGATTAAGCAGTCATATTTGTATCATGTTAATGAAGTCTTTTTATCTGAGGGAACAGTAAATTTGTTGATGGTTTCACCATTACTATTTTTGGCGGGTTTTCTGGAATCTCCTTTTAGTTTGCGAAGTGAAGAGTCCGTTGAGATTAGCGATCGCACTGGTAGTGTTACTTATCACGGCAGAATTGATGCTTTAGTTTTGAATAATAATTTATGGATAGTTTTAATTGAAGCAAAGCGTTCTAGTTTTTCATTTTTAGTGTCAGTACCACAGGCTCTTGCTTACATGATGGCAAGTCCAAATGGTGATAAGCCAACCTATGCAATGGTTACTAATGGTGATCATTTTATGTTTGTTAAGTTGCAAGATTCGCAATATGATCTTTCTGATGATTTTTCACTGTTTAAGCGATCGCACAATGAACTTTATTCGGTGCTGCAAATTTTAAAATCGTTTAAGGATCTGTAAATAATGAACTTAACCATCTTTAACCAATTAAATTTTCTGCCTGCCTTACGCGAGTTTTTTAAGGTGTTGCAAGTGCCGATCGCCTCTGTAACTGATCAGCCGATCGCTGCTGAAAATATTCTCGAAAACAATTACAAGGATAATGAGTCGTTTCGGTTGATTGATGAGGTTTATTTTTTGGGGATGGTTGATGATGCGGCGTTTCGGGGTGGGAAGAGTTTAGATATTTCGCAGATTAAGTCGGATTATGATGGAATTGTTATTTTTGGGGTGACTTTAAATAATCGTGATGGTGGTTTGTTGCCAACGCGATCGCAGCTTGCGTAAATATCCCGTGCTTTTAATCGAGAGTTTTGCTATACGCCTGTGGTGGTGTTTCGGTATACGGGTGCTGATGGGGAATATCTAGCGTTTGCGAATACGGAGAGGTCTAAGTTTAAGCGGAATCAGGAAGGGGAGAAAGCGGGAAAGGTAACGCTGTTAAGGGATATCGATATCAGACAGCCTCATTCGGGACATGAGAGGATTTTAGCGGATCTCAAGATTCCCAATGCAGGTAAGGATCGGGTGGATTCCTTTGACAAGTTATATAAATATTGGCAAAAGGTACTTGATGTCAGTCTGTTGAATATAGCAAATTTCAGTCTAGTGAGGTGCAGTAGCAGGAATGAGTAAACCAAGAGAGAAAATCTGAACTAGAAAGACTATTAAAAGCATCTTCAAGAGAATTGAGCAAATCAGGATAATTTCTTGCACCAATAGACGGCAAAATACTCTTAATCTTTGACCAACAATTCTCAATGGGTGAAAAGTCAGGAGAATAAGGAGGTAGATAGATTAGAGTCCCTCCCGCCGCCGCAATCAAAGCTTCGATATTTTCGCCCTTATGAATAGAGCAATTATCCATGAATACATAAGCACCAGCCCAAAGCTTAGGAACT
>CALRWX020000152.1:0-5466 GCA_943371975.1 Pseudanabaena sp. UWO311
CATTCACTCGTAACGGGAACGAAATCCCTCTACCTATATAATCTTGCTCTGATTTGCTCATAGTTTTGATAGTTACTGACTAAAATATAGCAGTTTTCATTTTGCTGTAAGCAAAATGAAAACCTAAAACACTTACTCTGAATTGTTTTAGGTTTTGCACATGAGCACGCACTCATGTACAAAACGCTATAGTTATGGAACTTCTACTGTAAACTGTCCTGGCATATCAATCGAAATTACACCACCCCAAGCACACATACATTTAGCAGAACTGTTGAGAGCAGGGAAATTATTAATCAATACAGTTGGTGCGCCGACAACCCAAGGAGCAACCGTTACGGGGATACAAGGCATAGGAGTAAATACCCCAAGAGCAGCCGCAGTAGCCGCCACTACCATAGGATTAGCAATAGAATTACACATCCCGAATGGTGGAATATTAACAATCGGAGCAAAGTGCATAATAGTTGCAGCTAAAGGTCCTCCTACCATAGTAGGCGGTCCCTGTGGAATGACAATCAATGAGCTTGGGGAAACTCCAAAACTGCATTTCATCATTGCGCCCATCACCACTTGTTGAGCCATACTTATTTCTCCTCTAACCTTAAAGTTTATAGCAGAACGGACTAATTAATTTTAACTAGACCACCCTTAATTACTGTCATACCACTGGCTTCAACATTAACGACAGCACCTTTAAGTGTACTAGTTGCAGTTGCTTCAACATTTACCGTTGTTGAAGCTTTTATTTGGACTTGCATACCTTCGATATTGATACCAGAGTTAGAAATTACGATTTTATTACTGCCAACTTTGAGAGTAATGTTTGTAGTGGCAGTTAGTGTAATATTCGCAGCATTGATATTTAAATCATTCGATGATCCACTGGTTCCAGTTTTAACTGTAATATCTCCTGTTGAAGTTAAACTGATTTCTTTACTACTATCATCAGCACGAAATTTATGACCGCCAGTAGTTTCCAATTCAGCAAACTTCTCGCTATCATTTAGCCGTAAATTATGGCCATCAACAGTATTTAGGTAAATGCCCTTTTTGGTGTCTTTATCCTCTTCCACAAATTGCAACTTATGACCAAGGCGGGTTTTAAACGTTCTTAAGCGCACTTTGCCATCAGTTACACTGTTGGTTACTACTTCAGGTGGTGCGTCAGTTCCGTTCCATACCCCACCAATTACATAAGGTCGATGAATATCGCCATGCTCAAAAGCTACTAAAACTTCATCATTAACCTCAGGCAAACAATCAAACCCTCTATCGGGACCAGCCCCAGCACTTACGACTCTTGCCCAATTACTCTCATCATCTTCTGTTAATGTAGGGAATTTAACCTTGACCCTTCCCCATTTTTTGGGATCGTTGTTGTTAGTTACTATTCCCACCAACATAGTTTGACCTGGTTGTAGATGAGGCTTGGACGATAAGGTGGAGTATAAGTCACCACCACGTAGACCTCGCACACTGAAATGTGTTGTATATTCTTGATCCTGACGATATAAGTGATAGGTTTCAGTAACATAATAACTACCACTATATTGGTCCAAGTCAGTTAGCTTGATCACTCTACCTGGACGTATCTTAGGATTACCGTTACTTTTTCCATCGGCATTGATAAATTCACCACCTAGTTCATCGCATAGAGCTTGAGCAATTTTTGTAGCTTCGCCAGCGCTAAAAACGGGCTGATCGACAACGATCATTTTTTGCGTAGAGGCGGGAAGTACAGTCCCTTTTTGACTACCTTTACCGCTGTCATTAGTGGTGATTACTGTTTCCGTTGATGCGGTAGAGACAATGGCTTTTTTAGTTGTATAGTCCCAACCTCTAACTTCCACAGATTTAACTTGTTCAGCGCTAGTAACTCGGACTCGAAAGCTATAAATATCTTCTAACCATTTCAGTGTTAGTTCGTCATCTTTTGTGGGTTTGCGAAAATTTAATTTTCCATCCTGCATATATAGCTCAAAGCCATTGCGAGCAGCCCGTTCTTGCAAAAACTCCATATTAGTCTGGTTCTCTTGAAACGCATATTCATGAGTTATGGTTGTCGCTGTAACAGTGCCAGTTGTCACACCAGCTTCACCAGATAATTTAGTGACGAGATCGCTATCTTTAACATCTAAAAAAGAACGGTTATAACGACCTCTATGTAGACGATGAGACTTGTCATAGCCACGAATAGTAATCGGAGCCTGAGCATCTGCATTAAAATCAGTTTCTATCGCAGTAATTTCACCATCCATCACATATTCAGTCATTGCATCCGTAAAAGCAGGATCTTCAGTGGTACTAGAAGTAAAACCAATTTTAATGGCTTTACCGATCGCAAACTCACTCATATGTGTCCAAGGCTTATCGGCATTACCAGGGAAGTAAGGATTATTAATTATTAAAGTAAACATACTGGGTTGATGCAGGCTTTCTTCAGCAGATACTTGCAAAATATCTCTTAGCAAATCTGCAGAAGCGGGAGATCCATCAATTGTAAGTTTAAGTTCGGATTTATATGTTGGTGATGGCATTGGTAGTTCTGTTTTGTAACATACTAAATAATTTCGAGAAAGATATATCTAAAATTCAGCCTTATCGACTTCCTTGAGAGTTATATTTACACTCGCTCTTACAGGGGTTCCATTGGCAAGAAACATCGTAAGCTCGTAGTCAATACTCGTGACAACACATTTAAGATACTCGTGACTGCCCCAAGCAAAAATATATACTGGCGGACGTTTCAGGCTTCCTGCCACTTCTGTTGCGTTGATGATGGGATTGATTAAATCTAGAACACTTTTCTCAGGCGTATTCTCGTAAGTATCAAACATCAAGCCTGACAGGGATAAAGTTCCTGCATCTCGACCAGAGTAAGCGACTTTGGGGAAACCTGAGGCATTCATGACTTGAGTAGGCTCCCATCGAACCGATCTTGAAAATTTCAGGCTGGTAGGATTAAATTGAAAATTAATCGCCGTTGCACCTGCATCGGTGGTAGTGAGCATTGCTTTTACAAGTTGTCCTGTCATAATTTGTAATTTACTAGTTTTTAGGATTAGGATAGCTATACTTTGAGCTATTATCTTAAACTTACCAAGGCAATCGACCCTGATATCTCGATCCTTGCCGCTCTTTTTCAATTTCTAGTCGTTGCTGTAACAAAACGTAAATTTCTTGGGCTAGTGTCGTGAGATTTTTTTCAAAATTTGCTGCATCTCTATTTTTATCATCTTGGAAATTATTCATCGAAACTTTAGCTTCTGGCAAATTTTCGTTCCCTTGATTAGAATTTTTTTGACGTTGAATAGTATTAACTTGACTATTAGTAACTTGATTGGGATTGCCTCTTTGCATACCTGTAGGGGTAATGTAGAGGTCTAAATCGTCATCATTACTATCATCGAGCGATCGCTGAATAATTGTCTGAGTCTGTTTAGATGTACTTGCAGGAATAGATTTTGGTTGGCTTGCCAAGGAGCTGCGATCGCTGGAGCTAACTGCTTTTTTGTTTAGCGAATTGGTTGAGGGGTTACTAGAAACTTTAGGAGGTGGCATCTTTGCTAACAGATCCCCTATGTTTGACCAACTAGGCGATTTTGACTCTTGATCATCATTATTTTGATTTTGGTCATATTTTGGCAGAATTGAAGTAGGTGTACTCGATATTGTATTTATCTTATTTTTATTGTTTATAGAGCTAGATAAATCGGAACCATCACCTTTTGCTTGAAGTAATTGAGATGGTTTAAATAGGTTAGACTGGCTAGATGGGTTAGATAGATTATTTTTAGTGAATTGGTGATTGGGCTGATCATTTGTCAAGGATGAAAATTTACTTAAGGGTTCTGTTTGACCAAGATTTTGTAAAACTGTAGGCAAAGTCAAATCCTCTGTAAAGTTTGCTGGATCTGACAACCTTTGAATTACTGTTAGCTCATTAGCCTCTTCTAATTGATTCCTTGTCCGTGCTGGGAATATTTCACTTTGTGAAAGCGGTTCAATCTGAGGATCATTCGTTTTTTGTTGGATAATAGAAATGCGATCGCTGTCTAAAGTAATTTGTGAATTGTTTGTATTGAAAGATTCTGCAACAGCTGTATGATCATTTTGCCCAGATTTCCTCTGAATATCCTGAATATTAACATTATCAACAGTGTTAATATTCTCAGTATAACGAGAAATATTAGTATTAACATTTAAGATGTTACTATTATCAAATAAATCTAAATTATCTATATTTTGAGTTAGAGACTGGCTGAGAGCTTTAGGATTAACTTCTGATATATTAGATGCTTTTTGGATTGAGATATCACTAGAAGATATATTGTCAGTATTGTTGTCAGAATTTCTGACTGAATTATCATCAATATTTATATCTATAGAATCTGCATCTGTTCTTATAGATTTTGCTTGAATAGTATCATTAGAATTTTCTGCAATATTGTTAACAGTATGACTTAAGTTGGATTTAGTCTGGATTGTTTGTGAGTCCGTATTATTAAAAAGATAATTTGTTTGTATTATCTCTGCTTGATTAGAATAGTCCAAGTTAGAGTCATTTAAAATATCTCGTTGAATAGTTCGACTAGAGTTATCCTGCTGAAAATCATTAGAGTTAACAGACAAAGCATTTTGATGATTTTCTACAATGGCTGAATTAATATCGCTTAACTCATAAGTATTAATAGATTGATCAGAAATGGATTCTAGACTTTTTCTTTGTATTTCCTGACTTGTTTGATTTGGATCACTAACAGATAGCTCACTTACTGGTTCTATCTCTTGACTTATTTGAGTTGACTCAGATACTTCATTGTTGACTTTATCTCTGACATTAATCTCATTTAGACTTGAAATCTCATTCGTATTCGCATCCCCCCCCCTTTGGACTTCATTACTTATACTATCAGTAGAAATATTGATATTGTCTTTACTAGATATCTCAGAACTTGACTCTATACCAGAAGTATTGGCTAATGCAATATCCTCATTTGTACCAATCGTACTCTGTACGTTCACTAAATCGCGATCGCTTACACTATCATCTAATGCAACAGACAAGTTACTACGATCTAGGTAAATTCGTCTTTGCACTGACTGACTATCACTTACTCCTAAGCTAAGGTTAGAAGTAGGCAAATCTATCCTTGGTTGGATATTTTCTACAGGCAAACTTCGAGAGCGATTTCCAGTCAATATATTGCTATCTTCAGTAGACGGACTAGAAGATAAAATTGAGCTATTATCTTCATTATTTGAGGAACCATCTAAATATTCATTGGTTATCTCTAAATTAGTATAAGTAGAGTTGTATTCATTCGATAAATCTCTGGCTATTTGTGCGGGCTGTCTGGAAGTAATATCTTTGCCGTTGTTGGATTTGCTAGAGGTTTGATTCTCTTCTCTCTCAATTGTCGGTCTAGTTTTGTCTCCTGTATTAGTTGTTGTTTCTGGCTT
>CALRWX020000153.1:0-5463 GCA_943371975.1 Pseudanabaena sp. UWO311
CCCTTGGGAGAGGGGGTTAGGGGGTGAGGGTAAGCTATTGGCATAGCTAGTAGAGTTTTGGGAGAGGGGGGCAAGAGCTTGTTTGATGATTTCTAGCGTTTTTTGGAGATTGGTTTCTACCAGATCGCTACTGATTCTGACAAAACGCAATCCTAGAGATTCAAGAATTTCTTGGCGCTGTCGATCTAGATCTTTTTGTAAATCGTGAATGCTGCCATCAATTTCTACGATTAAACTCTCTGAAGCACAAAAGAAATCAACCACAAAACTACCAATCGTCTGTTGGCGCTTAAATTTATATCCTTCTAGTTGGCGATTCCTTAATGCTTCCCACAAGATTGACTCACTCTTGGTTGATTCACGACGCAATTGGCGAGCAATTTCCGTCATTCGCGATCGCAACCCCGCAGAAATCTCTAAATAATTCTCAGAACCCCTCTCCCCCCTTGGGAGAGGGGCAGGGGTGAGGGAATTCTTCGCCTCATTCATCCTTTCTGCAATCACAGGCTCCAAGGCACTCTTCACCAACTGTGCCACAAGCTCCGATGGCGTGTAATAAGCTCCTGTCGTTTTGCGATCGCTACCCGCCACTAACAAAAACTCATACTTACCCTGAGACAAACTCACCTGTGGATGAAAATCTAGCAGACTCTCATAGACACTTCCTAACTCCTCCACATCCAGCGCCGCATAATTAACCCGCCGCAGTTGTGCCTTATCGGTCGGTGCATAGAGCGATAGATTGCGAATGACGACCATGAGATCGTAATTATCTAAGGCACTCACATTTAGCTCTGGCAAAGTCGTTGAGCCGAACAAATCACCATTTAGCGGCGATAGCCCCAACAACTCGCCGCGCCAATTTTCATCAAAAAGGCAAAACGTCACCCGCAAACCTTGCCATAGGTCTTGAAATCCCTCGCGGCGAGGAACGATCGCCTTTTCTGCTAGAGCGCGTAAACGCTCAATGCTGTAATACTCCTCATAAATCCGTACCTTTTCAGGATCTTCTCCCGTCAGTAATAAATTGCGCGACTCCGCCACCATCAAGAATAAAAGGCGATAGATCAGCAATAGGATTTGTCGATAAAAATCGCGATCGCTGATTTTGCCCTCATCCCCCCTGCCCCCTTCTCCCAATGAGGGCGAAGGGGGAGTAAGAGCATCCCTCAATGCTTGATTTTTGGGATGTTGCAAGAAACCATTTCCTAATTGAGCGATCGCTCTTTCGACACCATCTCTTAGGCGATCGCGTACCCTACCGCCCTGTTGCAAAGTTTCTTGATGATAAAACTCCAACAGGCACTCATGGGCATCGTCCATTCCCTGCGGTAAACGCGATCGGTGAAATAGGCGATAAAACAACCCAAAGTCCGCAAAATTCTCACCTTCGAGAATTTGCTCAAGATCGAACTCAATATAAGTAAGCCTCGTCATCAAAGAAGAGTCACGCAACAATCGCCACTGCAAGCCATTGGTAGTAATCCCCCATAGATGCTCAGTCCGATTGAGATATTCCTGCATCAACCCATGAGCCGACAGCCTCGGATTTCCACTCGGCGGCTTCTGGTCAAGTCTTATTCTGCATCCAGTAATGTGAATCGGAGGTTCGCCCTCACCCCCAACCCCTCTCCCAAGTGGGGAGAAGGGAGCAAGATTTTCTCTTTCTCCCCCTCTCCCTTTTTGGGAGAGGGGGCTGGGGGGTGAGGGCATTCCCGCCCGATGCGAAATCGCAAAACTCTGTCCATCAACAATCTCCGCCTCACCCCTAAAACTGGGTAAATAACCCAAGTTATAAAGCAAAGGCACAACCCAAGCCTTGCGCGTTTCCGTAGTCCCCGACTCCGAAAAGCCCGATTCTTCACGGGATTTTTTAAATCCTGCCCAAAACTTTTTCGCATCACCCCACACCGTCGCAATCTCATCCGCCAGCTTATCCACTTTCGCTAGGGCAAAGTCTTCGGGCGCTTGTCCCTTAATATTGCCCGTAACCAGATCTGCAAGAAAGTCCCCCGCAATCAAATTACCTTCAATATGTAAACCTGTGCTGTTTTTGATGATTGGAGTAGTGGTCATGATGCTTAATTAAATTGATGAAGATTAACCGTAGTAAGGCTTTAGCCTCTGAATATGAAGGTGTAAAAGGCTAAAGCCTTCACTACTTGGAATTACTTTGGTTTCAAAACATAGACACCGAGCAGATCCATTGGTAGCTGTGCCTTCACCTTCACCTGTCCCTCCTTCGTAATTGCTCTAACTCTACGATGAGATTGCGCTAAATCTTGCGATCGCGACTTCGCAATTAATTCCAATTCCTCCTGCAAATCTTCCATACTTTCTAACAAGTCGCGCAGATCCGATCGCACGTTAATAATTGGATCGGCAACGGGTTCGGCAGTTTCAATTAACCGTAAAGCCTCACTTGGTTCTAACCAAATCGGATTTGAAGTTGAGCCTGTAAACCCAACCACTAAACATTCTTCAGCTAATAGGCTTTTATCCTCCTTAAGTCCTTGTTTAGGACTATCGATCAAATGCCTCAAGCGCAATAGTAATAACGTCGTGCGCTTAGTCACCGCATCTGTCACCGTGAAACCACAACGCGCCGCCACAGGATTGGCTATATTACTCAAGACATCTTCTAATAGAAATCGCGCTAAGCTTTCGACTAGGGGATGATTGCGCCCAATAAATTCCACTCCATCAGGCGTAGGACTGACAAAGGAAAGAGTTATCTTTTGCCGATCGCCTAAGAATGCGGACAGACTCGGAGCAATCTGGGACGGGATATTTGGCAACAAATAGCAAGGATGCTTTTGGATCGTTTTGGGAATGAGGGAGGCATTCAACCGACCACAAGCCGATCGCACAAAGCGCTCAATTTCTGTCGCACTACCCAACACGCGATCGGACTCAATTAATTCCTGTTGCACATCATCCGAAGTAATCGCCCTCTGAGCAAACCTTGTACGGCTAACTTTTTCCTCAGCTTGTTCCCAAATGCGATTCATTTCAGCGTCCAGTAGCGCCAACTGTGAGCCAGCATCAAACATAGAAAGCTGTACCCCTGCCGATTCGTATTCAAATAAAGAGTTGAAAATTCGCTCGGTAATGTTGGCATTGTCCATCGGTACAGGGACAGTAATGCCCAAGGATCGATGGATTTTAACCGCCTTGCGAATCAATACTTTTAACACCACATCATCAATGGGGTTGTCCTGTCCACAGAGTAAGGCGCATTTCACCTCAGACGCTTTTTGACCATAGCGATCGACCCTACCCTCTCGCTGTTCGAGTCGGTTCGGATTCCAAGGTAAGTCATAGTGCAGCACTGCTGAGAAATGCTCTTGCAAGTTCACACCTTCACTAAGGCAGTCCGTCGCCACTAATACCCTTTGTTCATAGCTTGCTAATTCCTTTAAAAAGATCTCCCGTTCATCTTCCGACTGCTCACCTGTAATTGCCAATACCCGCAAGCGATCACCTTTTTTGTCTAATCTTTGTTTCAGCACATCGCCCAAATGCTTCGCCACATACTGCGCCGTAGCAATATAGCGACACCAGATAATCGGTTGATGTCCTTCATTGAGAAGCGTGATTACCGTGGCGATCGCCTGTTGCAGCTTGGCATCCTTTGCCCCGTAAAGTTTTTCAGCAGACTGGACAAAGGCTTTGAGCTTACGGCGATCGCTATCTCGATATTGTTGCTGTCCCTGCTCGATCGCCAATGTGGGCTGAGCATCGGCAGACTGTTCCTGTTCTGTCGGATCGTAAACATAGGATGCCATCAAGTCTTCATCGATCGCTTCTTCTTCTAATTGGTCAGAAACCTCACGTTTTTCCACCTGTTTACTCAAGGTCGCCACCGCCGCCGCAGGGGATGACATCACACAACGAATCAGCGCCAATGCCGCCCAATAACGTCCCCGCTTTTGGGCATAGGACATATCATCAGTAACACCCTTAACCAAGCCTCGCGCAAAATCATAAACCTCATTAAATAATTCCCGATATTCTCGCGTCAGCTTGTAACTAAGCTCAGTGGATAATCTCTCAGGAAACGGGGTTTCACTGCCTAGCCACTGCTTTACATCAGCACGACGGCGTTGGATAAAATGACTGGCTAGTTTAATTCTTTCTTTTTCCGAGAGCTGTTCTAAATTCATCGCCGCAAATTCTGGTTTAATCAAACCCAAAATTGACAAGAAAGATTCTTCAATGCCGCTGTGGGGAGTTGCTGATAGCAGCATTAAATGTTGATCCTGCTTTGCCGCAATCTCATTAACTAACTGATGGCGCTGCTGTTGCGAAGCGCTTTGACCACTTGGACGCGAACAGGTATGCGCCTCATCAACAATGACCAGATCAGGACAATGGGCTAAGAAACTAGCTCGGCGTTTATCGGATTTAGCATAGTCCAGACTAACGATGATATAGGGATAGTAGCCAAATACATGATGATCTCCCGCAGGTAGCGCTCGCTCTAATTTGCCCACTGTCCCTGAGCGAATCACCACCGCCTCAATATGAAACTTCTCCCGTAATTCCCTTTGCCACTGATCGCATAGGTGCGGTGGACATAAAACAGCGAGTCGCTTAATTTCATGGCGATCGAGCATTTCCCTTGCTATCAATCCCGCCTCAATTGTCTTGCCAATCCCCACATCATCAGCAATCAATAAACGTACTGTCTCTAATCGCAAAGCCATCAGCAAAGGAACCATCTGATAAGGACGTGGATAAACCGACAATCTCCCCAAACTCCGAAAAGGTCCCGCCCCATTCCGTAAACTTAACCTTGCTGCATCCATCAATAACAAAGCCGCTTGGCGGTCTTGAATTGCTTCAGGTTGTGGCGCAGGAAATTCGGCTGACTCAATTATTTCCAATCCCAATTTCTTGAAAACACCGCAAACCTCATCCTCATTACCGCTTAAAGGTCTTAGTCTGACCACATCAGCATGATCGGAAGGCAAAACAACCCACTGGCGATCGCGACAAGTAACTACAGAACCGATGTTATAAGTAGGCATATTTGAAAAATTCCGATAAAAACCTTTAAGCTGTTAACAATTTAATTTCGCCATGTCTTTCACATAGCGAGTCACTAACCAAGGCATTAATGCAAAATCTTGGATTGCATCAACGATGCGGTAATACCTAGGATTTCCTTGAAACAGCCAATGTGCCACTTAATCAGATTCTCTACTAGAACAAATTTCTCTACCAGAACAAGTATCATTTGATATGTGTTTGCCCCAAAAATAAGCCCTTTACAGAGCCTAAAATCTAGAAATACTGATACAAATCTTTTCCCCGATCGCCTAAGTCCTCGACTGCTTTTTTAAGCAAGGCGATCGCCATCGGTGACGGATTGGTGTGTCCATGCTTCCATCGACTGAGCGATAAAGGCGTTGTCCCTACTCTTTGAGCAAGTTGCATTTGATTTAGGTTTAATCTGCT
>CALRWX020000154.1:0-5454 GCA_943371975.1 Pseudanabaena sp. UWO311
TTGCGGCGCTTTGCGCCGCAACTCTTTTTGGGATTGCCTATATCTACAATCACAATATTTATGACTGGTGTTATTGATTTAAATATTCAGAAAATGGCGATCGCTCTTGGAATGATCGCGATCGCTGTTAGTTTCTCGGTCTGGCAAAAATTAGAAATTACTAAAAATTTAATTATTGCAACCTTTCGTAGCATCATTCAGTTGATCGTAGTCGGATTTTTACTAGATGCCGTATTTGAAATCAAACAGCCAGTAGTAATTCTGTTTATCATTTTTTTGATGAGCTTAATGGCAGCCCGTGAAGCTAAAAACCGCGTGCGCGAAAAAGTCCGTTACATTCTGCCGATCATGTGGATATCGGTCATCGTGGGTACTTTTGCTATTCTTGCCTACACTACCTTTTTAGTAATTCAGCCCGATACTTGGTATTCGCCGCAATATTTGATCCCCCTTGCAGGAATGATTTTAGGAAATTCAATGAATGGTGCAGCGATCGCTGCCGAGAGATTTACGCAGGATCTAGTCAAGCGATCACGGGAAATCGAAACCCATTTATGTTTAGGAGCCACTCCACAACGGGCTATTTCTAATTACCAAAGCGATGCGATTAGAGCCGCGATGATTCCCACCATTAACCTAATGATGGTAGCGGGCGTTGTCTCTTTACCGGGGATGATGACGGGACAAATTTTAAGTGGCACTTCGCCATTATTAGCAGTCCGATATCAATTGGTGATTCTATTTGCAATTACGACTGCAAATCTAATTACCGCTTTGATATTAACTAATCTCGTTACTCGTCAGTTTTTTACCCCTGCACAGCAGCTAAAATTACCATAACCCCAATGAGTGAGCATCGGTCCGAATCGCCACTACTCACTTATTGGGGTTTGCTTTGATATTACTGTAGGGCGATCGCTTGATTTGATTGCTTAAACTTACGTCGTACAAAACGCAAGAAAGTTAGCCATTTTTGAGCAGGGTAATCATAAAAAGAGAAAATATCACCAAATGCAGCAAAGGCATTTTGATGATGTAACCAATGTCTTTCTGGCGTAGTAATAAAAAAGAAATCACAAAGCTTTTTGACTAGTTCAGGCGTTTTCCATTCCAGAATAGAAACATGTCGCCAAACAACATGAAACTCACCAAATAATAGTCCAATAACTGTGCCTACCGCCGATAATTGCCAGAGCCAAGGGGTGAATAAAAAATAAGGAACTGCGCCTAAAATGCCATCTAGAAGTACAAGGGGATTTCTGGTTAGAACTGCATAATGAAGAAAGCTGCGGTTTTTACCATGATGCACGATGCTATGAAACTTACCAAATACATGTTCAGGAACGTGATAAAAAAACGTAGAAAAGAAGTCGCCCATCAGAAGCAATACCGCTGTTGCTGTAATTGCTTTAATCAATTCTAAAGTCGCTTCTAAAATAACTTCCAAAGTAAACCCTCACAACTTGGATCAAGCCTAAGAGATCAAGTTAAAATTACGTTTATGTTAAGGTTAAGAATCAATTTTTGATGAGTAAATCTACTTGGACTGTACTTAAATCGTTAAATTATATTGAAGTTGTTTTGTCTTGTGCTTAATAAAACTTAAACCTTATTCAAAAGATAGGTAGCGGCGCTTCGCGCCGCCACCTATCTTTTGGGTTGTATGCCCTAAGCAATGCTTACATTGCCATATCAATCAAATGCTAGGCGATCGCTTAAAAAGCGATGCCAAGCTGATGCAATATCAACATCTGTAAATCGGATGCTAGGCATTTCGCCAGTTTTTAGCACTAATTCCAGCGAGATATGTTTGGCATTTAAAGGTAATTCAGTATCTTGATCATCAAAAAACTTGCTATCAATCCGAAACCGAATACGGGAAATATCAGCAAATTTTACAGTTTGTAAATCCTTTGGATCTTTGCGCGTTGGTTTGCCCCATGTCAGGCGATCGCCTGTTTGACCTAACACGGAGTAGATATCATATTTATGGCGCTCAAATTGTGATGCCCATCGTTTATAGGACTCAATTTTTTGGTATTCATTCCAGCCTGACCATGCCAGCCAAAAGAAAACCAGCAATAAAGGCAACCACAATAATCCACGTTCCATATATCGAAAATTTAGTTTATGTATTAAAAAAAGTTTACCCCGCAAAGCGGGGTAAACTTTTTCTTAACTACGAGCATGGAGGGACTCGAACCCCCGACCCTCAGGACCGGAACCTGATGCTCTATCCAACTGAGCTACATACCCATACGTCATTGCCATAATATCATAGCAAGCATCTATATAGCTTTTTGCAGTCTGCGTGAGCATAGTTCTATGTTCTGGCGAACAAGAATATAAAACTGATATAGCAATCCTAAATGAGTTGAGAGAGGTTTCGACACTTCGACAGTCTCAGGACTTCGACTACGCTCAGCCAAAATATATCGATGGCTGAGCGTAGTCGAAGTCCTATTTTTTTCATAAATGATTTAGGTATGCTATAGATTAATGCGATCACCTAAAAATCATTGAAACATTGAAACTAAGAATTAAAAGAAAATCTTCTTACTGCTAATAAACTACCTAATACTCCAATTACTGAGCCAAAAGCCAATAATACCGTAGGTAAAAGAAGCTGTACTCGTAAATCATTAGTTAAACCAAGGGTTAAGGATTTAATTAGCTCTGGTTGATTGACGATCGCATCACCTAACAGATTAATACTAAGCATCAGCATTACATAGGCAGTCGCCGCCCCTGCAACTCCAAACACAACACCCTGCAACACAAAGGGGAAATAAATCCATGTCGCCGTTGCGCCCACAAGCTGCATCACCTCAATTTCCTGGCGTCTTGCTAAAACGATCAACCGAATCGTCGTTGTAATTACCGCGGTCGCAATTATCGTAAAAATCGCCACGATCGCCACACTACTATTGCTTACAGCACGGCGCAATTGCCCGATGCGTTCCACCACTTCATTGGTGTACCACACCTCATTGATCCCCTTTAAACCTGAAATACGCTTAGCAATGTCAGGCACGCGATCGCTAGATAACGCCCTCACCTTAAACTCATCAACCAAAGGATTGCCACCAAGTTGCTGGGTTGCTTGACTGAGATCAGTTTTACCCAGATCTTTCATCAAATTTTGCCACGCATCTTCTTTAGGAATGAGCCGCGCTGAAGCCACACCATCAACTAGTAACAAGCGTGCCTGCATCGACTCCCCGACAGTATTTTCATCAAGATAAACAGATATTTCTAACTGACTGCCTAATTGTCCCAATACATTCTCTAGCTGCCAAGAAATTTGTAAGCTTGCCCCAAATAAAAACAACAACACTGCCACAGTGCTAACGGCAGCCCAATTCATCCATCCGCCGCGCCGCAACCCTAAAAAAGTCTCGCGCAGTAAGTAATCAATTTTAGTAAAGAAGCGAACGACATTTTTTACCATAACTTTTAAAGGTTTTATTATGTGGGCTTTGCCCATAAAATAAAACGAAACTCAAATTGTGATTGACAGACTACTAGACGATGTAGCCATTTTGCAAATGCAACACAGGATGATTAGCAGCTCTGACTAACTGCTCATCATGGGTCGTTAATAACACTGTTACCCCAAAAGAATTGAGCTTTTTTAAGATTTTAATTACCTGCCACGCATTGTCGGCATCAAGATTTCCCGTTGGCTCATCGGCAAGCACAAGGGGCGGTGTATTGACGATTGCTCTAGCAATACTGGTTCTTTGTTGCTCACCACCCGACAGTTCTTCGGGGAAACAATGGGATTTATGCATTAATCCCACCATCTTTAGAGCAGGTTGGACACGGCGTTGAATTTCCTTATAGGTATAGCCCTGAGCCATCAGCACAAAGGCAATATTTTCAGACACAGTGCGCTTGGGGATAAGTTTGTAATCCTGAAAAACGATGCCAATCTTACGGCGCAACATCGCCAGATTATTACCTTTTAAACCATTCAGATGAAATCCATTGACAAATACTTCCCCGTCCGTAGCTTGCTCCGCGCCATATAGCAATTTTAATAAAGTGGATTTTCCCGATCCCGAATGACCTGTAATAAATTTAAAATCACCCTGATATAACTCGATATTGATATCACGTAAACCAACAGCGCCATTAGCATAGGTTTTACGAACATTTTCTAATTTAACGATCACCGACTTTTTATTAGGGGGTGCTTTGTCGGATTGAAGATTTAAATTAACGTTTGTTGTTGTCGAAGTTGGCTTGGTTGGGAGTTTTAGCATGGGCGATCGCTTTTATATTCTGAAAAATCTGAGTATGAAAAATATCACAACCAATCTCTTTACTTGAGATTATACAGATCTAGTCAAGGGATCAACATCCGTATTATTGCAATAATGTTATTCTCAGTCCTAAGCCTCTTTATGCTAGATTATTGCGGATTCCAAAATTCCATTAACAATTTTCAATTATTTTGCAATTTTTTTTGTGATTCTATAGTTAGATTTTTCCCTCATAGGATATCATTAGCGAAATTTATCAAAAAACTAGTAAGCTTTTATTGATCTAGTGCTTTTATGTGAAAAATAAAAGCTTGCGAAAATTATAATTATTAACTTTATAGAATCTCAGCTATCCTTTCACACATAGTAATGTTAATAACTACAGGAACTAGATAGATAATCTATAAGTCTATTCACCAAACCAACTGAGGGGTTATCAGCAGTGGCAGCTCACAAAATACTAGTGATTGATGATAGTCGCGTAATCCGTAACATGGTGCGTGATATGCTCCCGACAGCAAATTTTGAGGTGGTAGAAGCGGCTGATGGTATCAAAGGGTTGGAAATGGTCCAGCAGCAAAAACCTTGGATGATCATGCTAGATTTTTTATTGCCTCGCATGAGTGGATTTGAGGTGTATGAGGCTTTGCAGCAAAGCCCAGAACTTAGTCGTATTCCTCTAGTTTTGATGTCTGGTCGGAAGGAAGAAGTAACGAGCAAAATTTCTGAGCCTTTTGAGGACAAATATATAGTATTTATCGAAAAGCCCTTTGAGCAGAAACAACTGATCACGGCGATCAAAAGAGCAATGATTTTGGCTCAGAAGCGTCCACCCGTTTCCCTTAATCCTAATGGCAATTTGTCATCGGACGCTGTTACTCATGAAGACATAGATGATAACTTAGTGAAACGGATTCAAGATTTGGAAGCAAAACAAAAACTTTTGGAACAACAATTGAGCACACAGCAAAAGCAGTTCAAGCAGTTAGTGGATTTTATCAAGAAAAAATTCAAGTAATTAAACGGCTTATAGAATTTTCGGCGTTGCATAATGAAGTATGAGTTCAAACAAGAAAGATGAAGTGTCCAAAGTGTGGATCAGAACACATAAGGAAAAATGGAATTAAGCAAGGAAAGCAAAATCACATTTGTGCTGACTGTGGACGACAGTTTATAAATCCCAGTG
>CALRWX020000155.1:0-5448 GCA_943371975.1 Pseudanabaena sp. UWO311
CAATGCACCGCATTGAACCCTCTTTTTGTTCATATGCCTCTACTATTCTTTCCCGCAAATCCAACGATATTCCTGACATGTTTTTTGTCCTTTTTTGGTTGCTTTTCTATACTACCTTATGTCCTCTTTTCATTGAAAACTGCGATAGAGTTCAGAATTTCATCAAATTACAGCATGAGGGGAACCAGCAATATTTTACGGTTGATTTGCCTGAAGCGCATACACCTGAGATGCTGAGGGATGGGATTGAGGCGAAAAGTAATGATAATCAAAATAATCAAATTGGCGATCGGGCTTCGTGGTTTTTGAAGATGCTGACATCAACGCCGTTATCTTTCTGGAATCAGCCTTTCAGGAATCAACCTTTAGCGATGTCAATTGAGGATTTAGTTAAGGCTGCTAATAATTCAAAAAGCGATTGCTTACTCCTCCAAGGATGGATTGCGGCGGCTCAGAAAACAGGAAATTTAGTTTGGTTACAAGCCTTGGCTGAGTTTAGCCAAGAGGAACAGGTTAATCGTATTGTTGGTCAGCCTTTAGCCGATAGTCTCATTTTAGATTTTCAACAACAAGCAGCAGAAATCCATCTGCTCAAAAATCCTGATTTAGCCTTTAGTAATCTTTTTAAGTCGCTTCTCTTTAGGCATAAAACGATCTGGAATGAAGAAGTAAGTGCGATCGTTCTAGACCTAATCATCAGTACTCTAGAGCGATTTATAAATACTTCTCAATTAACGAGTCATTATTGGGGTGTCAGTGAATTTATTCGTGATGCTGCGAAATATATAGCTTCATCGCAGATTCCTTCGGCTAAGGATAAAGCACTTGATGTTAGTCAAAGATTGCAGGATCTGAGTTTGGAATCTGAGAACAAGTAGGAACTTAGGGAGTTAGAGTATGCACAAATAACATTACATAAATCCATTAAGCAATTTGTAGATTTATTGCAAATCAGGCAAGAAATGTTAGAGTCAATTACAGGTGAAGGAGTAAGTTTATGAGTGCAGAAAAGCCAGCCAAAACATCTAAGATAGCCAAGGCTAAGGTAGACAATACTGAAGTGGCTACGACCGTATCAACCCTACTGCGCGAACATGCCGAAAATCAATTTGCGGAAGAGTTAGCAGAGCTAGCCAAGATCGATACGAAACAACGTCCTCCCAATTGGAAGCTATCGCCTTGGGCGGTGTCTACCTATCTCCTCGGCGGAAAGCTGGATAATGGCTTTGAGATTTCCCCGAAATATATTGGCAACAAACGCATTATTGAAATTGCGATCGCTACACTCACCACTGATCGAGCTCTGTTGCTTTTTGTAGTTCCAGGAACCGCTAAATCTTGGGTATCAGAACATTTAGCCGCCGCCATTTCTGGGGATTCCACTTTGTTGATTCAAGGCACAGCAGGAACTAGTGAAGAAGCAATTCGCTATGGCTGGAACTATGCCAGATTATTAGCCGATAGTCCCTCGATGGCGGCGCTAGTGGCGAGTCCGATGATGCGAGCAATGGCAGATGGCAAAATCGCCAGAGTAGAAGAATTAACCCGCATTCCTTCCGATGTCCAAGATACTCTGATAACGATTCTTTCAGAAAAGACTTTACCGATTCCCGAACTGAATTCGGAAGTGCAGTCTACTAGGGGATTTAATGTGATTGCCACAGCAAATAATCGCGATCGCGGCGTGAATGAGCTATCCAGTGCGCTAAAGCGGCGCTTTAATACGGTGATTTTGCCAGTACCAGATAACATCGATGAAGAAGTAGATATTGTTCAACGTCGCGTAGAAAGCCTTGGTCGAGCCCTTGAATTACCCACCGAGCCTCCCGCCCTTGAAGAGGTGCGCCGCATTGTCACAATTTTCCGTGAACTGCGGAATGGCGTTACCAGTGATGGCAAAACTAAGCTCAAATCCCCCAGTGGCACACTCAGCACCGCCGAAGCAATTTCAGTGGTAAATAGCGGTTTAGCTCTAGCGGCGCACTTTGGCGATGGCTATTTACGCGCTGGAGATGTTGCCTCTAGCCTGATCGGTGCAGTGATCAAAGATCCCGTACAGGATCAGCTTGTTTGGAAAGAATATTTAGAAACCGTAGTGAAGGAACGGGACAACTGGAAAGATTTATATCGCGCTTGTCGGGAGGCTGATTAAACTTGAAGAGCGATCGCCAAGCCTCTAGTTCTACTAGCTCTAAAAATAGCACCGATAAAGTCAACGATAAAGTCCATATTTTCGGCATTCGCCATCATGGATCGGGTTCGGCGCGAAGTTTATGCAAAGCCCTCGAACAACTGCAACCTGATGCCATTCTGATTGAAGCACCACCTGATGCTCAAGCCCTATTGCCCTTTGTGATCAGAGAGGAAATGCAGCCACCTGTTGCCATTCTCATTTATGCCTGCGATCGCCCCGAAAACTCCGTCTATTACCCCTTTGCGATCTTCTCTCCTGAGTGGCAAGCAATTCGCTATGGACTAGAGCGAGATATTCCGATCAAGTTTATGGATTTGCCCCAAGCCCATCGTTTAGCAATTAAAGACAAAGAACAAACCGAAGTTAATTCAGAATCAGAAACAATCTCTCAAGAAGATACCGAGCCAAATTCCGAAGCATCTCCTGAAGTAGCTCCCCAATTAATTCCTGAATCTGATTTAAGACTTTATCGCCAAGATCCTCTCGGTTGGCTGGCGGAAGCGGCAAGCTTTAGTGATGGTGAGCGTTGGTGGGAATATATGGTGGAACATCGACGCGATAGTCATGAACTGTTTGCAGCGATTTTAGAGGCGATGACGGCTTTAAGAGAAGAATTAGATGCTTCCGAAGATTTGGCAGAAAGTCCCGCCGATCGCCTACTCGAACAACAGCGTGAGGCACATATGCGGCAAACCATCCGTGCCGCCCTCTCCGAAGGGAAAGAACGTATCGCTGTTGTCTGTGGTGCTTGGCACGCTCCCGCCCTCGTTAATTTACCTCCTGCCAAAAACGATACCAACCTTCTTAAAGGATTACCCAAAGTCAAAGTCGAAGCAACTTGGATTCCTTGGACTTATGGAAGATTAGCGATCGCTAGTGGTTATGGTGCTGGCGTAGTCTCCCCCGGATGGTATGACCATCTCTGGCTTAACTTCCAATACAGTTCCAGTCAAGTCGCAATTCGATGGATTACTCGCGTCGCTAGACTCTTACGCACCAAAGATATTGATGCTTCTTCCGCAAGTGTGATCGAAGCAGTGCGCCTCGCGGAAGCATTATCGGCAATGCGCGATCGCCCCTTAGCAGGATTGCCCGAACTCAACGAAGCAATTTAATCAGTGCTGTGTTTTGGCGATCCCTTACCGATGCAGCTAATTCATAAAGAATTGATTGTGTGCGATCACATGGGGCGAGTCCCTGACGATACGCCGATGGTTCCGTTGCAACAGGACTTAATCCGTCAGCAAAAGCGCCTTCGCCTCAAACCTGACACCAAAACCCTAGAACTAGATCTGCGTAATGCTAATGATTTAGAGCGATCGTATTTACTCTATCGCTTAGCCTTGCTCAATATCCCTTGGGGTAGAACCCAGTACAGTACTAGCAAAGGAACATTTAAAGAACCTTGGCAATTGCAATGGGAGCCTGAGTTTGCGGTCAGACTTGTGGAAGTAGGTGTATGGGGACAAACGATCATCGAAGCGGCGACAGCTTTCACTCGCAATCAAGCCAATGAAGCCAAGGATTTACCCACCCTCACTAACCTAGTGGATAAAGTTCTGCTAGCGAATCTTGGTGATGCAGCTAGTTACTTAATGGTGCGTCTCCAAGCGGAAGCGGCGATCGCTGCCGATATCTCCCACCTGATGTAAGCCGTCCCACCCCTCGCCAACCTCTTGCGCTATGGCAATGTCAGCCAAATCGATACCAATATTGTTGCCCAAGTAATGGATGGCTTAATTACCCGCATTTGTGTGGGTCTACCCGTTGCTTGCGCCTCTCTCAACGATGAAGCGGCGGCGGCGATGTACGAATTAGCGATCGCTGTCAATCGGGCGATCCTGCTCTTACAAAATTCTGAATATGCGGAAGCATGGCATGGGGTACTTTCTCAACTTGCCGATCAATCGGGACTGCATGGACTGTTAGCAGGTTGCTGTTGTCGTTTACTCCTCGATGCAGGTATATTTACCGCCAACGATGTCGAAACGCGCATGGGTCTATTTCTATCCCTAGCCAATGAACCCAGTCAAGCCGCCGCATGGGTAGAAGGTTTACTCAAGGGTAGTGGCTTAGTTCTACTCCATGACGATCGCCTCTGGCAAGTTCTCGATAATTGGGTGACAAAACTCTCAACGGATACCTTTGATTTAGTTTTGCCATTACTCCGCCGCACTTTCGCCACTTTCCCTGCGCCCGAACGCCGCCAAATGGGAGAGCGTGTCAAACGTAATCAATCAAATCAAATTGCCGTAAGTAGTGATTCTAATTTCTCAAATCTTGATATCGCAAGAGCCGAGGCAATTTTACCTGCGATCGCGCAATTGCTTGGTATTAATAATGCGAGTCACTAATGCGTCTTGACCACAACCAGCGATCATCATTTGTAAAAATACGCGATCACAATTTCTACAAATGACGATTTCCATCGCGGATATATATGCTACCATAAGTAGTATTACGAGTAGCATAAGATAGCTATGAAAGTATCTATTTCCCTTCCAGATGAGTTAGTCCGCTATGTTGACGATCGTGTAGAAAATCGCAGTCGGCTCATTGAGGGTTTACTGCAATCATGGCGAAAGCATCGGGAAAAGCAAGCGATGGTTGAGGCTTGTTTGTTGTTAGATGAATTGTCAAATGATGAGGATGCAGCATGGCAGCAAGCAGCGATTATCGATTGGGAAGTATCTGGTTAGTTAGTTTCGATCCTTCAATTGGGACAGAAATTCGCAAAACACGTCCCGCGGTGATTGTTTCTGGAACTGCTTTTAATCGACGCAGTAAGGTAACTGTGTTACCGATAACTTCTGCGAATCCCAGCGATCGCTTGCTTCCAGTGATTGTGCCTTTAGTTCCTTCTGTTACGAATGGACTTAGCAGTGATAGTTTTGTTGTCTGTGTCGATCCTATGACTTTTGATAAGCGCAGATTGATTCAAGTCCTTGGTCAAATAGAGCCGAATCAATTGCAAGAGATACAGCAGATTTTGCTTAGGTATTTAGAACTGTAGGCTGAATCAATATCTCAAAAGGCGAATTGCACCAATAAAAAGGCGATCGCCTTTTGTCATCATCAAGTGCGATCGCAACAGTTCTGTTATTCATATAGCGGTTTTCAAATGAGCATGAGCAAAGTAAAATGGAGAGAAAATGCAAACAGGAAAAGCGTATTCACTGGATTTGAGAGAACGAGTAATCGGAGGCTATCAAAAAGGAAAAACCACGATGAATGAAGTAGCAGATAGGTTTGCG
>CALRWX020000156.1:0-5387 GCA_943371975.1 Pseudanabaena sp. UWO311
CCCCCCCCGCCACTCTATAAATGGGGTTTTGGGCAAAACAAGTTACATCATTAATCGTTGAATAAATCTGGCTTAAACTTTTCTGTAGTTCCTTGCGAACCAATGGAAAGATCTGCCAAGATAGACTAGATATATCGTTTGCCTAACAAGGGAAGATTTGCGTGACTGTTGCTGCTTCTGTTTCTTCGCCTGATGCCCAGCGTTCGACTGATTCGGGAATTTATATTACGATTCACGGTCACTTTTATCAGCCTCCTCGTGAAAACCCTTACCTCAATGCGATCGAGCGCCAAGAAAGTGCGGCTCCCTTCCATGACTGGAATGCAAGAATTCATCATGAATGCTATCGCCCCAACGCATTTTCACGGATCGAGCGTCATGATGGCAAAATCGTTAAGATTGTCAATAACTATGAATACATGAGTTTCAACATGGGGCCCACGTTGCTCTCATGGATGGAATTTCACGATCGCGATACCTATCAAGCCATTCTCGATGGTGATCAACGTAGTGCTGCTCGTCTTAATGGTCATGGTAATGCGATCGCGCAGGTCTATAACCACATCATTATGCCTCTCGCCAATTGGCGAGATAAGTTGACTCAAATTCGCTGGGGAAAAGCTGATTTTAAATCCCGATTTGGGCGTGATCCCGAAGGAATGTGGTTAGCAGAAACGGCTGTGGATTATGAAACCCTTGAAGCTTTAGTTTTAGAGGGAATCAAGTTTATTGTGCTTGCCCCATCCCAAGCCCAACGCTGTCGACCCATGCCCACCGATCACAATCCTAATCCTGCTTGGGAAGAAGTAGGAGGCGCACAGATTGATCCCAATCGTCCCTATCGTTGTCATTTACGCCGCCATAGCAATATTAAAAGTAATGTGTCAGAACTTGGGCAGTTCCATTTGCCTGCGGATACAGATGCCTATATTGATGTGTTTTTCTACGATGGACCGATTTCTCGCGATATGGGATTTGGGGATCTCTTAGGGAGTTCCCATAATTTCACAAAGCGTCTCAGTCAAGCTGTCCGTCATGATAGTCGTCCTCACCAGATGGTTTCTGTGGCTACCGATGGAGAAACCTTTGGGCATCATAAGCACTTTACGGAAAAAACCCTCTCCTATGCCTTTGTTGAAGAATTTCCTAAACGTGGTTGGACGGTGACAAATTATGCCCATTATTTAAGTCTATTTCCACCGACCTATGAAGCGGAATTAAAATCTGTAACCGCTTGGAGTTGCGCTCATGGTGTCGATCGCTGGCAGGGTGGTTGTACCTGTGGCGGCGAAGGCTCAGGCTATCAGCAACTATGGCGACGACCTCTGCGCGATAGTCTCAACTGGTTACGCGATCGCCTCGCCACCGTATATGTAGATATTGGACGTAAATATTTTAATGATCCTTGGGAAGCCCGCGATCGCTACATCGAAGTATTGCAATATTCCCTCCGTGATGGCATTAGTGAACTTTCGCCAGTATTAGAAAAATTCTTTGAGCAGCAATGTGGAAACAAAGTAAATAGCTCTGCTCAGAGGATCGATGCCCTGCGGTTATTAGAAATGCAGCGTCATGCGTTGCTGATGTTCACCAGTTGCGGTTGGTTCTTTGAAGAATTATCGCGTCCTGAAACAGTGCAGATTTTACGCTATGCAGCGCGGGCGATCGAACTAGCCGCCGATGTGGCGGGAGTATTGCTAGAGGATGAATTTATTCATCGCATGGCTAAGGCTCCTAGTAATTTGGCAGAATTTAAAGACGGTGAAGGAGTTTATCTCAAACAAGTTATTACTAACCGCATCAGTCTCGCGCAAGTCGCGGCTCAATATGCCCTCAGTTCAACTCTGGGTGACTATGGGCGATCGCAACAAATCTATTGCTACACCATCCAACAACAGGATTATCAACTGCAACGGATTGGCTCGATGTCCTTAGCGATCGGGCAAATTTATTTGGCTTCGCAGATTACCCAAGAATCGGTTAGTTATATTTTTGCAGTGCTACACCTTGGTGGTGATGACTTCCACTGCTGCATTCAACCCTTCACGGGGCGGCGTGAGTATGAGGAGATCAAAGCAACTTTATTCAAAACCCTCAAACAAGCTAATACTGCTGCCATAATTTTAGCGATGGCAAGTAACTTTAGTGGAGAGCAGTTTAACCTGCATCATCTCTTTGCCGAGGAGCGTCATCGCATTTTACAAATACTTGCTGATGAAACTCTAACTCGACTCGATCAGCTATACGAGCAAGTCTATCGCGATAACTATGGAATTCTCATTTCCTTCCGTCGTGATGATTTACCCGTACCACCTGAGCTACAGGTTGCGGCAGATATTGTTTTAAATAATCGTCTTACGGAGGAGTTAAAGCGACTGGAGATCGGTGCATCACTACCTAATGTAGGACTCGATTCTGTGGCGATCGAGGCGATTAATCTCGGCTGTAAGTTTACCCATGCTGAAGATGCCAAGATTCTCGAAAACTACATTTTGAAGCAAATTAGAGAACTTTCCCAGATTCAAGATCTCCATGAGAAAGCACTATTTGATCACCTTAATCAAATCGAACAGGCTTTAGCCATTAGCGATCGCCTTAATCTCCAACTTAATCTTAATCTTTCGCAAGAGGCTTTCTTAAATTATCTAGCTAGACGTATTGCCCCTCAATGTGTTCTTGCCAGACAAATTATTGATTTAGAATCTACCCAAAAGCAACCAATTCACATTGAGGTAAATCTTTGTGAAACTATTTCTAATTTGGAATTACATCAATTAATTGATGCCGCCAGCAAGTTAGGAATTGCTACTGAGGCTTGGCTACTTGCATAATTTGTCCTTATTTCCTACAGCCCTTTGCTCTTAAATCCAAAACAAGAACTTTCAAAAATTGCTGATTAGTAGCAATTTTTGAAAGTTCTTGTTTCGCTTGAAGAGTTGTATTAGGGCTGTCTTTGTTATTCGAGAGATAAATCTCCGATAGTATCTAATCGGCTATATTTACCAACAGAAAGAAAAGATTCTTCTAAAGTTTGGGCAACAATTGGATTAATCCACCCCAATTGCTTTAATAGATGAATTGAAGCCGCCGTTTTTGCTCGTTTAGAACCATCCATAACTTTAATCGCTAAGCCCAAGCCTTCGCCAATGCGTCCAATACATTGCACTCCTTCTGCCCCTGATTTACTAACAACTGCACCATTAGTAAGACGCATAAGTTCTGTATCAAATTGACCATCCCCAGCAACCATATCAGGATGGTGGGTCATGGCACGAGTAATTCGCTCTAAATGTAATTGGTCGTGGACAGAGAGCAAAGCATAGAGACGTGCTAACTGTCCTATTTCTAATAAATAAGTTGGTACACCACACTCGTCATGGGCGCAGATAAACTCTGCCGCAGGCATACGCAAGAGATCTGCCATAGTGTTCAGGATTAATTTTTGGGCAGGATGATTGCGATCCATGTAAGAGGAAATTTGCCACCCATTCTGTTTACAAACGGCGATCATCCCCGCGTGGTTGCCAGAGCAGTTATGTTGCAAGGGACTTTTTTGGCATTCGGGAGTTGGACATTGCAAAGCGCTTGGCTCTACATCACAACGCCAAAGAATACTAAAAACCTGTCGTGCTTGGGCGATCGTACCTTGGTGAGAACCACAAATAATTGCCAGATCCCTTTCTGTCAGATTAAACCTTTCCTGTGCGCCAGAATTCGAGACAGGCAAAGCCTGTATTGGTTTGAGACAAGATCGCGCAAAGGTAGTCGTTTGGGGATCACCTGCTGCTGAAAGTACTCTCCCTCGCGTATCAACTAACGCAGCTTGGCAAGAGTGAATCGATTCGACGATGCCCTCACGTAGTAATTGCACTGTAATTTTGTTAGCGGAGAAACGATTGCGCTTACCAAGATTCATAAGTTATTGCTTTAGGATCGCCATCATAATCCTACGGTAAGGCTAGGATATATGTGAAGATATGTGACAATTCTAGATATAGACATATATATGGTTTTAACAAGTACTACGCCGATCGCTGGTGAATATTGGCTCTGGCGAGATCAAAAAATTTATTTTGTAAAAGCAGGGGAAAATTCTCAAAACTCACAATTGCGCCCACCCTTACTGTTGGTACACGGGTTTGGGGCATCGACCGACCATTGGCGAAAAAATATTGCTGAACTTAGTCAAGAATTTGAAGTATATGCGATCGATTTGTTAGGATTCGGGCGATCGCAAAAACCTGAATGGCAATATAGCGGTGATCTCTGGCGTGATCAACTCCATGATTTTATTGACGCTAAGATTCAACGTCCAACTGTAATTGCGGGTAATTCCCTTGGTGGCTACGCTTCGTTATGTGTGGCGGCTGATTATCCGCAATCCGTTGCGGGGATCGTCTTGTTAAATAGCGCAGGTCCTTTTACCGATACCAATCCCCTTGGCGCAAAAAAAGTAAATCCGATCCAAAAAGCAATTGGTCAAGTCCTGCAAGGAATTTTGCGACAATCTTGGGCAAATCAATTGCTATTTTCCTTTGTGCGCCAAAAATCACGAATTCGCAGCACTTTGAAAAAAGTATATTTAGATCAATCAGCCGTTACCGAGCAATTAGTTGAAGAAATTTATCGCCCATCTTGCGATGAAGGCGCAGCGCAGGTATTTGCTTCGGTATTTAGTACGCCCCAAGGCAAAAAAGTAGATCAATTACTTAGCGCCATGACCTGTCCTTTGCTAGTAATCTGGGGAGAAGGTGATCCTTGGATGAATTCGCGTGTTAGAGGTGCAAAGTTTCGTGAGTTTTATCCATCTTTAACTGAACATTACGTTAATGCTGGACATTGTCCCCATGATGAAAGTCCAGAGAGTGTCAATGGCTTAATTCGTGACTGGTATAGCTCTTTATCATGAGAATAGCGGCGCAATGCGCCGCTATTCTCTTTGGATGTAAGTGTGGTGTATTATGGCCGCCTACGATCTTAAAATCAAATAAACTAAACAATTAGAAAAATGACAACTTGGCAATGTATTAGCGGTTGTGGTGCTTGCTGTTATCTCGATCCCAGCGATCGCCCCGACCTTGCTGATTACCTTACACCCATAGAATTACAACAATATTTGAGTATGGTAGGGAGCGATGGGTGGTGTATTAAATTTGATCGCCTTGATCGCAAATGTACAATCTATGAAAACCGTCCCCGTTTTTGTCGAGTAGAAACAGATACCTTTTATGATATGTTCGGCATCGAGCCAGAAGAAGTTGATGAATTTGCGATCGCCTGTTGTGAAGAACATATTGAGTCAATTTATGGGGATCGATCTTTAGAACAGCTACGCTTTGAGCAAGCAATCAGCGCATGAAACTATTTAGAAAGCGAGTGGCGGCGCT
>CALRWX020000157.1:0-5143 GCA_943371975.1 Pseudanabaena sp. UWO311
CATTGATAGAAATTTCTGTTGTACTTTACTCTCTATCTTCGGTACTATATCGATGATGCTATTCATTTGGTGTTTTGTTTCAACACTTGCACCTTATCCGATGAATAGCTTTTTTGTCTCCTTTTTTTATTTGTCCGCAGTATTGATAACAAATAATTTCTTTTAAGTCTGGAAAATCTAAATCCTCCAATAGGTCAGTTAAGTTTTCCCATCCTTTATTAGAAGCTCTTTCCTCTGCCTTACTTATAATTCCTGATGGTACGCCTTCTTGATAATTATCAAACAGAATCTCTAAGCATTCTGCTAAAAAGCCCCTAAGAGCTTCTTCAAATCTAGAAATAATTGTATATCCAACATCTCGACGACTAAGTTGTGTAACCACTGTGATTTATGCTCCTAAATTTAAGAATTAATAATCGACAAAAATATAAGTGAACAGTTGTGATTGTATTTCTAACTCATTTGTACCGATCGCCAAAAGCTAACATCGCATCTAACTGAGAATCCATTAATAGACATTGCTCCAAATGCTCAATATCCAAATCAGGCAACCATAAACTATGGGAACTCTGCACATAATCCCCAGACTGAAAGCAAAAAATACTAATTTTCCCCTCTTCCCAAAACCAAACTTCAGGAACCTCTAACAATTGATACTTTCTGAGCTTAGCGACATTTCCACTTGTCACCACCACCTCAATACACAAATCCGAAATCTCTTTCTCCGTATCAAAGTTATAGGACAAATCCGATTGAAACTTGGTGCGCCCTTGCAAGGACTGCGTATAAGCGCCAGTTGACACAAACCGAATGCGCTTGATCGTGAAATATGAAATTAACAATGCACCAAGCAAAGTGCAGATCATCTCATGCAGTCGTCCAATACCCACAATTTCTAAAACTCCCTCACAATAAATCAGGCGCACACCATCAATATCCGCAAAAGCAGATTCCAACGCTTGGAATTGCTCCCACGTTACGAACTGCCTAACAATATGTTCTTGATCAGACTTAGCTAAAGCTTGGATCATGGCTTTGAGACTCACCGCTTAATATGATGATTTTAACGGTAAATTAGTAGTTAGAACCAACAGCAAAAGCAAAACTAGATATGTTTGATGAAATCGCCGATAAATTTGAGGCGGCTTGGAAAAAGTTACGCGGACAAGACAAAATCTCTGATTCCAATATACAGAGCGCGATTCGAGAAGTACGCAGGGCGCTCCTAGAAGCAGATGTCAACCTACAAGTTGTCAAAGAATTTGTCGAAGAAATCTCCAAACAGGCTCAAGGCGCTGATGTAATCGCAGGTGTGCGCCCCGATCAGCAATTTATCAAGATCGTCTATGACGAATTGGTAAGGACGATGGGTGAGGCAAATGTGCCGCTCGCCGAGGCAGCTAATGCACCCACTGTAATTTTGATGGCAGGTTTACAGGGTACGGGTAAAACGACTGCAACTGCCAAATTAGCTTTACATTTACGCAAACTAGAGCGCACGACTTTACTTGTAGCGACTGACGTATATCGTCCTGCGGCGATCGATCAGTTGATTACCCTCGGTAAGCAAATCAATGTGCCAGTTTTTGAGCTAGGTGCTGATGCTGAGCCTGTGGAGATTGCCCGTCAAGGCTTGGCGAAAGCGAAGGAGTTAGGCGTTGATACCGTGATTGTCGATACGGCGGGACGCTTGCAGATCGATCGCGACATGATGGATGAACTCAAGCGCGTCAAGGATGCGATTCATCCCGATGAAGTGCTGTTAGTTGTCGATGCGATGACTGGGCAAGAGGCGGCGACCTTGACTCGTACTTTCCATGATGAGATTGGGATTACGGGCGCGATTCTCACGAAACTTGATGGCGATACTCGCGGTGGGGCGGCGCTATCGGTACGACAGATTTCGGGACAGCCGATTAAATTTATCGGTGTTGGTGAAAAGGTCGAGGCTTTGCAACCCTTCTATCCCGAACGCATGGCATCGCGGATTTTGGGCATGGGTGACGTGCTGACGCTGGTGGAGAAAGCGCAGGAAGAAATCGATCTTACCGATGCGGCGCAGCTTCAAGAAAAAATCATGAGCGCCAAGTTTGATTTTGATGACTTCCTCAAAAATACCCGCATGATGAAAAATATGGGTTCCTTTGGTGGAATGTTGAAGTTACTTCCTGGCATGAAAATCAATGATGCCCAGATTCAGGAAGCAGAGAAGCAACTCAAGCGCTGTGAGTCGATGATTAGCTCTATGACCAAACAGGAGCGCAAAGATCCCGATCTCATTTCTAAGAGTCCTAGCCGCAAACAACGGATCGCCAGTGGTTCTGGCTATAAACTTCAAGATGTTAGTAAGCTCGTGTCAGATTTCCAAAAGATGCGATCGCTGATGCAGCAAATGGGACAGGGCAAAATGCCAAACTTCCCCGGTATGCCCAGTATGGGCGGTGGTGGCTTCCCCGGTATGGGCGTCAATCAAGCCCCATCGGGCAATCCTGCCTATGGCAAGAAGAAGAAAAAGAAAAAGGGCTTTGGAGAACTTTAGGTAATAGGAGTTGGTGCAAAGCACCAACTTCTATCGCTAATATTTGTATTATTTTAGGAGATATTCTTGCGTGAGACAATTTCAAAATGGCAATAGTTCCAAATTAAATAGCTCCAAATTAAATGGAAAGAAGAATTTTAGATTGTCAGTAATATCATCGTTTCTCACCATAATTGTCACATCGATCGCCCTATGTAGTTTAGAGTCTTCTCAATCTCTAAACCAAGCGATCGCTTCTGAATTCCATTCTTTAGCAATAATTCAAAAGCGCGGCAAGTTAATTATTGGAATAAAAGATGATTTAGTTCCATTTGGATTTCGTGATACTAATGGAAACTTAGTAGGTTTAGAAATTGATATTGCTCGCGAACTTGCCAAAGAACTGAATCTCTCCATTGAGCTAGTCCCATTAAAAAATCGCGATCGCCTCACGGTCTTACAAAATACCCAAGTGGATTTAGTGATCGCTCAGATTACAGTTACAAATAATCGTTCACGCTTAGTTGATTTCTCATTGCCCTACTACACCGATAGCACCATTGCAATCGCTAAGCGTGGAACAACATCTCAAGAACTCAGCCAACCAGTTAGGATTGGTGTTCTCAAAAATTCCGCAGCGATCGCCGTCATACAATCGAAATTTCCCAAGGCAGCAATTATTGGGGCAAATTCCTATACCGATGGTTTAGCCGCTTTAGAATCAAATAAAGTAAAAGCCTTTGTCGGCGATCGCATTAATCTCTGGGCATGGCTCAGAAGTCATCCTGATTATGAAATTGTTAGTAATAATTTAGAAACGCATAGCTTTGCGATCACTCTACCTCGTGGATTGCAGCATTTAGAATTACGCGAGCAAATATTTGCAATTGTCAATAAATGGCGAAGAAATGCCTGGATCGAAGAGAGAGTAAAATATTGGAGACTATAGAATCATGTCTCAATTTTTAAAGAAAGTCTCACAAAGTATAGTTTTCTTTGAAAATTGAGAAACAAGAAGATGAGACTACTAGTCTACATTGGTATTAGATACAAACAAAAATAACTGTGTTTGAGGATGGTTCTGTGAAAAAAAGAATGCAAAAAGGTTTAGTTAACTTAGTGGCCTCTAGCCTTGTTCTTTGCAGTGGCATAAATGCAATTGCCATTCTGCCTTTCATTGCCTCCTCGCCTGCCCAAGCCCAATCCGATGAAGAAACCAATATTCGTATTTATAAATTAGCCAGCCCTGCGGTCGTGTCGATCCAATCCCAGCGTGGTAGTGGCAGTGGCTCGATCATTGATTCTAAGGGTTTGGTTTTAACTAATGCCCATGTAGTACGCGGGGTAACTACCGTTAATGTGACTCTCAATGATAAACGGCAATTTCGAGGTGTCGTGATTGCGAGCAGTCGAAATCCCGATCTAGCAGTGATTCGCCTAGAGGGTGTGACCACCAATTTACCGACAATTTCCATTGCTAGTTCCAATGGTATCCAAGTGGGGCAGAGAGCCTTTGCGATCGGCAATCCCTTTGGACGCTTTGCAGGGACTCTCACCACAGGCATCATCAGTCGTATTGACAGCGATCGCAAATTATTACAAACCGATGCCGCGCTCAATCCCGGCAATTCTGGTGGTCCATTGCTCAACAGTCGCGGTGAACTTGTGGGTGTGAACACAGCGATCTTTACCCCTAATTCTACGAATAGTGGTATCGGACTAGCAATCGAAGCCGATACCGTTAATCAATTCATCATGGCTACGCGTCAAGGAACGATTACAGCTAATTCCACGCAAAATTTGCCTAGCCCTAGTACGCTGACCCTTGATGGCAATCCGATCAAGTCAACCCTTAGCAATAATGACAACACACTACCCGATGGCAGCTATTACAAAGCCTATCAATTTCAAGGTCAAGCGGGGCAATCGGTAGCAATTGAAATGCGTGGGACTAGCATTGACTCATATTTAGTTCTATTTGATGCCAATGGTCGCAAGATTGCTGAAGATGATGATGGTGGCGGTGGCAAAAATGCCCGCATTGCGATCACCTTACCCAGTACAGGTAAATATACCCTCTATGCCAATTCCTACGAAGTTGGTGAAACAGGCTCTTTTACCCTCGCAGGACGCTCGAGCAATAACTTTACGGCTGATTCGACAGGCGATCGCGCAGTCCTCTTACAAAAAAATGGCACTTTAGGAACCCAAAGTCGTGTTTTAGCAAGAGATGGCAGCCTATTTGATACCTTTAGCTTTAATGGACAAGCGGGGCAAGTTATTCGAGTCGATCTAGTCAGCCCTGATTTTCATCCCTATTTAGTTCTATTTTCTCCCGACAGCAAAGTTTTGAAGGAAAACAATGGATTACCTAGCCGTAAAACTGCATCCTTAACTGTTGAGTTACCTTACACTGGCACATACAAAGCGATCGTCAATGCCTATGATCGCAAGGGCAAAGGAGCCTATAACCTCATCGTTAAACAAGTTAGATAACAAAAATCCTTGCTTAGCGAGGATTTTTGTTGGAATTAGTCTAAAAAATGTCCCCCCAAGTTATATAAAGCAATCCTGAATCATTTGTAGCTTCGACTCGGCTCAGCTAACGTTGGCTGAGCCGAGTCG
>CALRWX020000158.1:0-4979 GCA_943371975.1 Pseudanabaena sp. UWO311
CAGCATTGATAGAAATTTCTGTTGTACTTTACTCTCTATCTTCGGTACTATATCGATGATGCTATTCATTTGGTGTTTTGTTTCAACACTTGCACCTTATCCGATGAATAGCTTTTTTGTCTCCTTTTTTTATTTGTCCGCAGTATTGCTTTAAATATGTTAATCCAAGACTTTAATATGAATCGGGTTTGTGGATGTTGAGGGACGATCGCTGTTTGATTTGAGGGAATAGGCGATCGGGTTTTGTGGGTGTTGAGGGGCGCTCGCTGTTTCATTTTGAGATTTAGGCGATCGGGTTTTGTGGATGGTGAGGGGCGATCGCTGTTTCATTTTGAGATTTAGGCGATCGGGTTTGTGGGTGTGAGGGGCGATCGCTGTTTGATGTTTGGGAATAGGCGATCGCCAATTTTAAGAAAGCAGTATTTTAACTTCAGAAATAAAAGTTTGAGCGTTAGTGATCGCATTTTTCGCCATTATTTCATCCTCAGTCATATCGGATTCGTAATCACAAGTTTGTCTAGCATCGTAAGCCTCCCTCAGCAAGTCTGCAACGCTTGGAGTTATTTTCCCTGTTTTCACAAAATGTAGACTAAGCATCTTGAGAACTCCTTTGTGAGTAGAAGTATCCAAGCCCTCAGAGAGAAGTAAATATTGAGTCATATAGAACATTGCATAATAAGCACGCGATATAGCAGAACGATAACGTCCACAATCGCAGAGCAATTGAGCAGTTTCCAGATCGTCATTGGACAGAATCAAGAACTTTGCTAATTCATTCATATCTCAATACCTTCACGCTTAACCACTCTCAGAAAAGAAATTTCACCTTCTAAAAATCGAGATTTTGATATTGGGATAATTGAGGCTAATTCATCATATTCCCTCAAGAAATACCAGAAAAGACTAGACATTCTCGCTCTCTCCTCAACTGCATTAACAGGATCTGCCAAAACTATCATCACATCAATATCTGATTCAGAAGTAGCCTCTCCTCTTGCATGAGAACCAAAAAGAATCACCGAAAACAATCTATCTCCATAGAGTTCTGCCAGACCAGACTTTAGTTCGTTCAATAAAGCAAATAATTGCTTATTCTTAATAGTTGTAAGCATAGATTTAAATCTAAAGCAAGCATTATCACCATTATTTTAATCTACGATCACTAAATCGCTGTTTTATTTCAGGGAATGAGTAATCGGGTTTATAGCTGGTGTGGGGAGATCGCTGTTTGATTGTGGGAATAGGCTATCGGATTTTGGGTGATGTGGGGCGATCGCTCTTTGATTTTGAGATTTAGGCGATCGGGTTTGTGTGTGGTGAGGGGCGATCGCTGTTTGATGTGGGGAGAAATAGGCGATCGGGTTTTATAGGTGTTGAGGCGCGATCGCTGTTTGGTGTGGGGAATAGGCGATCGGGTTTGTGGGTGTTGAGGGGCGATCGCTGTTTGATTTGAGGGAATAGGCGATCGGGTGTTGGGTATTGTGAGGGGCGATCGCAGTTTGATGTGAGGAAATAGGCGATCCGGTTTATGGGTGGTGAGGGGAGATTGTTGTTTGATTTGGGGAATAGGCGATCGGGTGTTGAGTGGTGAGGGGGAGATCGCTGTTTGGTTTTGAGATTTAGGCGATCGGGTTTATGGAAACAACTTGTAAATATCTTTACGATGCAAAAATCTGACAAAGATTATTTCATTTTCAAAAACTTCTATCCCTATTCTGTAATCACCCAAACGAATACGATAGAAACTTTCATATCCCTGCATCTTTTTTAGATTATTGATTTCCCCCAAAGATTCAGACTGCTTACAGGTCAAAATTATTTGCTTCAACCTTGTTAATAGATTGCGATCCTTGACTAACTTCAAATCCTTCTCAAACCTAGCCTCAAACTTAACATTCACGCAACATCACCATCAAGAATAGTAAAGATAGTCTCTTCAGAAACAAACTCATTTTTTCTACCCTCAGCGATCGCATTAGCTAAACCAACCTCTTCCAAAGCATCTCGAAATATTTCTGCAAAAAGCTCTTTTCTTGTCCTAATCAAATCAATCAAGACTTCAGTTAGCATTTCTCTAGTCTTTTCATCATTAAGGAATACTTGCATATTTAATCTCTAAATCATAAAACAAGTCTACATTTCCTAATTCTAACTCAAATGAAGCTAGCAAGTATAGGCGATCGGGTTTTGGGTGATGAGGCGCGATCGCTGTTTGATTTGGATGAATAGGCGATCGGGTTTTGATGGTGATGAGGGGCGATCGGAGTTTGATGTTGAGATTTAGGCGATCGGGTTTGTGAGTGGTGAGTGGCGATCGTTGTTTGATATGGGGGAATAAGCGATCGGGCGTTGGGTGGTGAGGGGGGAGATCGCTGTTTTGATGTTGGGGGAAGTAGGCGATCGGGCTTGTGGAGTGGTGAGGGGCGATCGCTGTTTGATGTTGAGATTTAGGCGATCGGGTTTTGTTGGTGATGAGGGGGCGATCGCTGTTTGATGTGGGAAATGAGCGATCGGGTTGTGTGTGTGTTGAGAGGCGATCACTATATTTTTGTGAAATTTGATGATTTTGCGATCGCTAAAGACGCTAAATTTACCAAAGCAGCCTGATTTTCAACTTAGATAATGGAAATACTTACCGACTACCAAAATCGCCAAATTAGGCTAACCGAAGAACGCTTACAACACATTCTCGATCATCCAGAAATGGTAGATATGAGATTTCAACTAGAAATAGTGTTGCAAAACCCTGAAGTTGTAAGACAATCAAGATCGGATAGTAAAGTGTACTTGTACTATCGTTTTTACGAACAAACAATAGTTGGGGCAAAATGGTTATGTGTTGTAATAAAAGATAACTCTGACGATACCTTTATAATTACAGCTTATCTTACAGACAAACTAAAACAAGGATTAGAACTATGGCGCAATTTGTAAAGATTTGGTTCGATCCAGAAGCCGACTTTCTAGAAGTTCGCTTCTCAGATGAATTGGGCTATATGCGAGAAACTGAAAACGACGACCTAATGGAGCGAGTAAACACTAATGGTCAGGTAATTGGCTTTTCTATTTTTCAAGTAAGCACTCTTCCCAAAGACAAGCCATTATTTGCTCAACTAGCCGCAGTTTCTAGTTAAACACCAATACGGGTAATTACTGTTTGATTTGAGGGAATAGGCGATCGGGTTTTGGGTGATGAAGGGGCGATCGCTGTTGAAGAATCAGGACAAACTTATATAAACTCACAAGAGTCATTGATTGATATGACAACTCCTGCTGGCAAAGATGCAATCACTTCACTTATTCGCTCCATCAACGGAAGTAAATAATCAGGTCTGGTACTACGAGCATCCAAAACCACAATCCTCAAATCCTTCCCCACTAAATTTTGCTGATAACGCAAGTTCTTATCCGCAGTAATAAAGACATCAAAGGGATGATTCTCAGCTAAGTTAAGAATTACACTATCTTTAAACCCGCGCCATCCCATATTATCAACATTACAAACATCATAACCTTTAGCCAGAAAGGGTTGCTTGAGTTTTCTGCTCAGAAGATTTTCATCCAATAATATAATCATTAAGCAGAGCGTTCCTGAGAAATCAATAATTTAGCAGCACTTTCCAAAACCCTCATGACTTGTGATTTCAAATAAGGAAAATCATCAATAAACTCAGCTAAACCTCCGTCACCTTCAAGATAGTCAAAAAAAGTCTGCAAAGGAATCCTTGTCCCTTTAAAAACTGGAATTCCACTCATGATATCGGGATCGCGATGAATAATCCCCTTCATTTCCAATAAGTTATTTAGTATCATCACATTGCACGATATAACTTATTTCATTATAAAACAAAAACATAGACAGGCGATCGCTGTTTGGTTTTGAGATTTAGGCGATCGGGTGTTTTGGGTGATGAAGGGGCGATTGCTGTTTGGCATTGGGGAAAAGGCGATCGGGTTTTGGGTGTGAGGGGCGATCTCTGTTTGATTTGAGGGAATAGGCGATCGGGTCTGGGTGGTGAAGGGCGATCTCTGTTTGATTTGAGGGAATAGGCGATCGGGTTTGTGGGGGTGAGGGGCGATCTCTGTTTGATGTTGGGAATAGGCGATCGCAGTTGTGGGTGTTGAGAGGGCGATCGCTGTTTGATGTTGAGATTTAGGCGATCGGGTTCTATGGGTGTTGAGAGGGCGATCGCTGTTTGATGGGGAAATAGGCGATCGGGTTTTGGGGGTGTTGAGAGTGCGATCGCTATTGTTGCCATGTAAATTAGATAGAGATTTCAGTATAATCACCTATTTTAATTGCATTGATAACACCACAAACTTTTTCAGTCTGCGTCCGAATTTTTGGCCATGAGGTGGAGAGCAAAACAACAATAGCAATCTGGCGATCGCTCAAATTCTGTTGGTAGCGTAAATTCCGATCTGTTGTCACAAATATTTGGTATCCCTTATCTTCCGCAGATTTCAGCAGATCTCCATTCGACAAGTTAGACCAACCTTCTTCATAGGCAGTTGTCACAGAATGCTCTATCAAATATTGCCGCAAAGGTACAGGAGTTCCCTGATCGAAAAGAATCCCCTTAATCTAAGCCGCCTCAGCCAACATATCAAGCTCATAGTTCAGTACAGCCTCAACCTGCGATCGCTGCACAGGCGGAAACCACTCCAAAAAGTCTTCTACTGTTGCACCATCGCGCAAATTCTCAAACAAAGCCGAAACTGGAACTCGCGTCTTCCGAAATACCCAAGCACCACTCACTTTATAAGGTTCTCTTTCTATAGCATTTAAACTTTCCCAATGCCTCATATACTATACCTCTCTAAAGTGAAAATAGGCGTTGCATAATGAAGTATGAGTTCAAACAAGAAAGATGAAGTGTCCAAAGTGTGGATCAGAACACATAAGGAAAAATGGAATTAAGCAAGGAAAGCAAAATCACATTTGTGCTGACTGTGGACGACAGTTTATAAATCCCAGT
>CALRWX020000159.1:0-4887 GCA_943371975.1 Pseudanabaena sp. UWO311
CTAGGCTTCATTGTGCAGCGAGTATCTAAGAGCTTGACAGCAAAAGTTCAAGATGACTTCCATAAGACTCATGAAATCAAAGTTCCTAAAGAGGTTAAGCTCAGAAGATAGCCCCCACCCCTAGCTCCTCTCCTTGTAAGCTAAGGCACGACAAAAAATGTCCCACCAAGTTATATATAGCAAATTTCAGTCTAGTGAGGTACAGTAGTAGGAATGAGTAAACCAAGAGAGAAAATCTGAACTAGAAAGACTATTAAAAGCATCTTCAAGAGAATTGAGCAAATCAGGATAATTTCTTGCACCAATAGACCGCAAAATACTCTTAATCTTTGACCAACAATTCTCTATGGGTGAAAAGTCAGGAGAATAAGGAGGTAGATAGATTAGAGTCCCTCCCGCCGCCGCAATCAAAGCTTCGACATTTTCGCCCTTATGAATAGAGCAATTATCCATGAATACATAAGCACCAGCCCAAAGCTTAGGAACTAGTTTCGTGGCAATAAAAGCTTCAAAGGTAAGACTATCAGCAGCCCCTAAGATACTAACTTGGGTCAGCAAGTCATTAAGTCCTATCGCACCAATCACAGAAACATTTTTACCCCGTTTGAGTGGTCTTGAGCCTCTTGCTCTTTTTCCCTTGGGTGATCGAGCAAACTGTCTGGTTAGAGCTAAATTTATTCCTGTTTCATCAATAAAGATCATGTCCTTTGCGAGGATTCCTCGCACTGATTGCCAGAAATCAAAGCGCTGTTGCTGCACTCTTTCGCTCTCTTTTTCGGTTGGATGTAATGTTTTTTTTTGAAGGTTATATTTAGCTTCTTGAGCATTCTATCCACAGTGACTCGACTAATCAGCACTCCAGTCTGCTCATGCAACATCTGACTTAACTCCTCAAGCGTTGCATCATTATTTTGCTCAGCTAATTTCTCTAGTACTTCTAGCTGCTCATGGTTTAGTTTTGTGGGAGTTTGCACTGTTCGCTTCTTTGGCTCAAAATTGCCTGTCTCTCGATATTGCTTGATTAGCTTTTCGATGAAGCTCAGCGCTACGTCAAATTGCTTGGCTAATTTTCGCTGTGATATTTTGCCTTCTTCAGAAAGCTTGATTATTTTTTCTCGCAAGTCTATAGAATATGCTCTCATGCTGATTTATATCTGAAAAACTTTCTCTCTTCTCTTTTATACTATACCTCACTAGTCTGGAATTTGCTATATATGCTCATGGTCAGAAGAATCACGGTGCGCTACAAGCAGACAATTATTGGCATTGCTTGGGTTCTAATTCAGCCTCTAGTTTCAATGACGATCTTTAGTATTATTTTTGGAAACTTAGTCAAAATCCCGTCCGACGGAGTGCCATATCCTATTTTTTGTTACTCAGCTTTAGTCCTATGGGGTCTTTTCTCAGAAGGTGTAAGCCGTTCTGGTTCAAGTTTACTAATGGAAGCACAGTTAATCACAAAAGTTTACTTCCCAAGGCTCATCATCCCCTTAGCCGCATTAGGTTCTGCATGGGTTGATTTTGTCGTTTCTTTATTTTTATTATTGCCCTTCGCTTTTGTCTATGGAATGCGTCCAGAATGGGGTTTACTTTTAATACCGCCCGTAATGATCGTAACTATGATATTGGCTACGGGTATAGGCATGGTCTTAGCTGCCCTCAATGTCCGCTATCGAGACTTTCAGTACATTATTCCTTTTTTACTTCAGGTATGGCTCTATGCTTCACCCGTAGTTTATTCGGTGCAGATCGTGCCAAAACAATTTTTATTTTGGTATTACCTTAACCCCATGTCAGGGATTTTAGATGTATACCTTAGTGGTGCAGAAAACTTTTTGAGGTCTTATTTGAGATTTTATTCAGATAAATCAACCTCTTGAAACAGCCTATTTATAAGGCTTTTAATAAAGGCTGTTAAAATATGTCTTAGGTTAAGACTAGGAGATAATGCGGGTTTTCAGACTTTTCTGCACCACTAGGGATGTATATATTCAGAAGCTAAAATCTTTCTATCTTAGTCAGTAAAAACTTTAAATTAATGTTTCTTCCCAAATGATCATGAGTAAAGAAAATGTCTACATTATCATTCCAGTTCACAATCGTAAGGAGATCACACTTCAATGTTTAGATACGTTAGAGAATAATGGTGATCTGGCAAAGTATAATGTGATTGTCGTTGATGATGGCTCAACAGATGGAACCAGTGAAGCCATTAAATCTCTTTATCCAGATGTCATTATCTTGATAGGCGACGGCAATTTATGGTGGACAGGCGCAATCGTAAAAGGAATGGAATGTGCTTATGAAAAAGGTGCGGAATATCTCATTTGGCTAAATGATGATTGCTACCCTCAAAAAGAGACTATTCCAAAATTAATCGAGACTTGTCAGGCAGATAAAAAAATTATAGTTGGCGCTCAGTCTTTAGACCCTGACACCTTCCAACCGAGTTATGCAGGTATCGTTGTCAGACAAAATCAAATTATTGAAGTTCACACCTTAAAAAAACTCTTAGAATGCGATGGATTAAGTGGAAACTTAGTTTGTTTACATAGAAACTTAATCAAAGATATTAAGTATCCTAATTTTAGAGTATTTCCTCAATATTATGGAGATGTTACCTATACACATCAAGCCAAAAAAAATAACTATAAATTGTTGATTCAAGGGGATGCGATCGCCTTTTGTAAAAATGATCATCCGAAAATTTCTTGGTTAAATCCTGACAAACCCCTGTTATCTTATTGGCAAGATTACTTTAAGTTAGGATCATCATCTTATTGGAAAGCAGAGTTAAATTATTATCGAGAAATGTTTGGATTTAGAGGTATCACGTTGTATTTATATCAAAAAGTTATTCGATTCTGGCTATTCTTTATCGTTGTCAAATTTACCCCATCTTCTTGGCGACAATCTTTAAAGAATTTAAAATATGGTTCTAAAAATGCTTAAAGTTGCCTATGACATTTCCACATTAGGGCAAGGGTTTATTAACCCCAAAGCAAAAACAGGAGTATATCGTGTTGTCGAGTCTCTATTCTTTGAGCTTCTCAAGTCATCAGAAATTGAGACTACAGCTATTCCCTGCAATCAAATTAGTACCATTTGGGAAAATATAAGCTCTTCTCTTTATATAAAAAATCAAAGCTTAGAAAAGGAAATACTCTTTGATTCTTGTTTTACAAGTCGCCTCAATTTGACTCCAATCTATCAAACAGCCGTCAAATTACAAAGACAATTAATTCAATTTTCTCTAAAAAAATATCCAATCCTCTATAAACCTAGCCTATCCATTCAAGTCCCATTCAAGTTAATCAGTAAGCTAGACATAAAATACACATTTAACCCTCAAAAGTTTAATATCTATCACTCCCCCTTTTACCCAATACCCGATCGCACTATTACCCAGAATTTACATCGAGTTTTAACCATCTACGACCTATTACCCATCCTCACACCTCACAATTTCACCCAAAATATATGCTCAAAATTTAAAACTATCATTAATAGCATCGATCGCCATCAAGACTGGATTACCTGCATTTCTGAACATACCAAACAGGATTTTTGCAATCATACAGGCATGAACCCAGAGCGAGTTTTTGTGACACCCCTCGCCGCCAGCGATAACTTCTATCCCGTCACAGATTCACAAATAATCTCCCAAAAGCTAAGACAATATCAAATCCCAGAACAACCATACCTATTAAGCCTCTGCACCCTAGAACCCCGCAAAAACCTTAACTTTCTTTTACAATGCTTCGCCCAAATCCTTGCCCAAGATCCTAACCTAGACCTAAATCTTGTTCTTGTCGGAGTTAGTGGCTGGAAAAACAACGATATATTTCAAACCGTTCAAAGTAACCATCTCTTAAAAAAACACGTCATCTTTACAGGATATATCCCCGATCACGATCTTAGCGCCATCTATAGCGGCGCATTAGCCTTTGTCTATCCCTCTCTCTACGAAGGCTTTGGCTTACCACCCCTCGAAGCCATGCAATGCGGAACACCCGTCATCACATCTAACACTAGCTCCTTACCAGAAGTCGTGGGTGATGCAGGACTCATGATTAATCCCACAAATAAAGACGATCTTTGTCAAGCGATGCTTGATGTGATTAATAACTCAACAATCAGACATAAATTATCGAAAAAAGGGCTAGATCGAGCCGCCCAATTTAGCTGGTCAAAATGTGCCGAAGAAACAATTAAAGTTTATAAAATTGCCGCCAATTCTTAAATCATGAAACTTCTTTACACACTCACAACATATCCCCCAGCGACAGTATCGTTTATATCTCACTCAATACCAAGCGACCGCATCTTTGCCTTTAATTCTTCCAATTCCGCCTTAGCCTGAGCCGCAACCCGTCTTTCCTGTTCAGCCATTTGGGCTGATTCTTTTGCCAATTGGGCTGATTTTTGTGCCATTTGGGCTGATTCTTTTGCCATTTGAGATGCCTGATTAGCCTTGAGTATTTCGTTTTTAGCAGCTTCTTGGGGCGTGGGCAAGATCACACCTTCTAGCGAAAAGTAGCGGAGTTGACGATCGTGGATGCCGAGAAAAAAGCCAAGTGCTTCACTCCACAGCCAACCTTGTTGATTGGGCGTAATTGGTTTGTATTTGTTGATATCTAACCTAAAACCAGCAAATTCTAATGTGTCAGGTGAAAAATAGAAGTATTCAGGCGTGTGAAACCTCTCAGCATACAAATCTCGCTTTAAGGTGCGATCGGTATTAGCAGTTGAGTCTGATAAAAGCTCAATGATTAGATCGGGATATCTTCCATCTTCTTCCCAAACTACCCATGAGTTGCGCGGTTCTCTCGTTGTATTTTTGACCAGAAAAAGATCTGGTCCACGAAAATCATGATTTTTGAGTTG
>CALRWX020000160.1:0-4873 GCA_943371975.1 Pseudanabaena sp. UWO311
CGCTCAGCCAGCGTGAACTGATGGCTGAGCGAAGCCGAAACCACAAATGACTTAGAATTACTAAGTAGCTAGGCATAAGAAAACTTAAAAAGCAAAGATTAAGATCCCCGACTTTTTCTAGGCAAGCAAAGACAATTTGCAAATTCACAAAAAAAGTCGGGGATCTGGGCATTTACAGGTTTCTTTTGCTGACCTACTTATATACTCTGTCTATCTTAGTTTTTCTGATAATAATTTCTGTTTGTCATCATTAATCTCAACAATCTCAGTACTCTCTGATTTAGCTTCTAATTGATTAGCGATCGCATTATCTGCATTATTAACCACTTCTACGGAATCAGACTCAAGCAACAGCACATAAATATAAAATCGAAAGATGGAACTTTGACCGACAATACTTGATACGAATATATCTCCATTCATGAACCTTTTTATTGCTTGTGGCGTTTCACATTGCTCCAGATATACATTTGCCAATTCTTCATCTTATTGATCTGCTGCAAGATTAGACCTTTAATGCCGAATGTTTAGTATTATTAAGACTCAGGACTAGCGATCTAAGCGATCGCTTGCTTTCATATTTCGCATATTTTCGCATATTAATAAGTAATGGACATTAGATATCCCCCCCAGCAGATCGAACCCAAGTGGCAAAAAGTTTGGGCAGCGAAACAACTTGATAAGGTAAATAACGACGCAATTGGTTCAGAAAAAAAGAAATTTTATGCGCTGTCAATGTTTCCCTATCCATCGGGAGATCTACATATGGGACATGTCCGTAATTACACGATCACTGATGTCATTGCTCGTTATAAAAGAATGCAGGGTTATCAAGTATTGCACCCAATGGGTTGGGATGCCTTCGGGTTGCCTGCGGAAAATGCGGCGATCGATCGCAATACCCATCCTGCGAAATGGACTTATGCAAATATCGATAATATGCGATCGCAGCTTCAGCAAGTGGGCTTGTCCTACGACTGGGAGCGCGAATTGGCTACCTGTTCGCCCGATTATTACAAATGGACACAGTGGATCTTTTTGCAGTTTTTAGAAGCGGGTTTGGCATATCAAAAGGAAGCAAAGGTTAACTGGGACCCGATCGATCAGACCGTAATTGCTAATGAGCAGGTGGATAGTGAAGGGCGATCTTGGCGATCGGGCGCATTGGTGGAGAAACGCAAATTGCGTCAATGGTTCTTTAAAATCACCGACTATGCCGAGCAGCTTTTGCAAGATTTAGACAAGCTCAATGACTGGCCGTCCAATGTCAAGATCATGCAAGCCAACTGGATTGGCAAATCCACAGGTGCAGAGCTAAGTTTCCCCATCGTTGGCAGTGACGAAAAAATTACAGTTTTCACCACCCGTCCTGATACGGTTTATGGTGTGAGCTATGTGGTGCTTGCCCCAGAACATCCTTTAGTCGAGTCTTTGACCAGTGCCGAGCAAAAAGAAGCCGTTGAAGCATTCATTCAAGAAGTTAAAAATCTAAGCGAAATCGATCGCACATCTGACGATCGCCCAAAACGTGGCGTAGCGATCGGCGCAAGTGTGGTTAATCCTTTCACAGGAAAAGAAGTTCCCATCTGGATTGCTGATTACGTTCTCTTTGAATATGGAACAGGCGCAGTTATGGGCGTTCCTGCCCATGATGTTCGCGATTTTGCCTTTGCGAAGCAGTACAATCTTCCCATTCAAACCGTAATTATTCAAAACTCTCCTCTCCCTACGGCAGAGGGACAGGGGGTGAGGGAATCCGCTTACACCGAATCAGGAATTATTATCAATTCATGTGGATTTGACGGTTTAGATTCCGTAACGGCGAAAACTAAGATTGTGGAACTTGCGGAAAAGAATCAATGGGGAACCGCCAAAATCACCTATCGCTTGCGTGATTGGTTGATTTCTCGTCAAAGATATTGGGGCTGTCCAATTCCCGTCATCCATTGCCCTAGCTGCGGTATTGTTCCCGTTCCCAATGCTGATTTACCCGTGATTTTGCCTGAAGATGTAGAACTCACAGGACGAGGAGCCTCGCCTCTCGCCCAAAAGGATTCTTGGGTAAATGTCCCCTGTCCCAAGTGCAGTACAGCAGCTAAGCGCGAAACCGATACGATGGATACCTTCATCGATTCCTCTTGGTATTTCTTGCGGTTTGCCGATGCGCGGAATGCTCAAGAAATAGGCGATCGCGATGCCATCAATAATTGGATGCCCGTCGATCAATATGTGGGTGGTGTCGAACATGCGATTTTACACTTGCTTTATTCGCGGTTTATGACTAAAGTTTTGCGCGATCGCGGCTTGCTCAATTTCGATGAACCCTTTACGAGATTGCTAACGCAGGGCATGGTACAGGGCTTGACCTACATGAACCCTAACAAGGGTGGTAAGGACAAATGGGTTCCTTCAGCTTTAGTCGATCCTAAAGATCCGAAAGATCCGAAAACAGGTGAACCTTTGCAAGCGCTATTTGCCACGATGTCTAAATCTAAGGGCAATGGGGTATCACCTGTGGTGGCGATCGCTAAATATGGAGCTGACACTTTGCGGATGTTTACTCTATTCAAAGCTCCTCCTGAAAAGGATTTGGAATGGGAAGATGCTGATGTTGAAGGTCAGCAACGATTCTTAAATCGGGTATGGCGTTTGGTGTCTAGTTTTGCCGAAACTAAGCAGAATGGCATCTCTGACAAAATTGATAAGAATCTCCGCCGCGCTATTCACATCGCTATTAAGGAAGTTTCTGAAGATTTCGATGGAGGTTATCAACTGAATACTGCCATTTCGGAATTGATGAAGCTTAGTAATGCCTTACAAGACTCTGAAGATAAGAGTTCAGCTACTTTCTTGGAAGGTATGGAAACTCTCTTAACTTTGCTTGCTCCCTTTGCGCCGCATATCGCTGAAGAACTTTGGTCATTGATTGGAAATGAAGACTCGATTCATTTGCAGCATTGGCTTACCTATGATCCCGACGCGCTCACCGTTGATGAGATTACTCTCGTAATTCAAATCAATGGCAAAGTACGCGGCAGTCTCCAAGTGCCATCTAGCGCCAGCAATGACAAGCAAGCCTTAGAGGAATATGCTCGCAGTTCAGAAGCAGCGCAAAAGTATCTCGAAGGTAAGGAGATTAAGAAGGTGATCGCAGTTCCTGGGAAATTGGTGAATTTTGTAGTTGTCTAGGCTTTTCAATCTGACCTTTGCTTGTTTCCGTCTTGCCTGCGACAGGGCATCTGCCAGATACGGCAGATGCCCGATCTGGCGCTCATCTGTGTTCCGAGATAGCTCTCTGGATATCAGCCGACGACTTAATCTCTGATATCGATAGTTGGTCAATTACTCGCTGTTTATACGGTTCACTTCTTGCTGTGATGCTAAGATGGCTATAGCTAATGAGTATCTCCTGATTGTTGTGATTATCCTTATGAATCTCTTTATGCAAAGCTCTCTAGGCGTTGCTTTTCATCCTTGAATTGGCGTTAGTGCTGCTTAGTAAGTTAACTGAGTTTTGATAGAGCATTTATTAGTTTTTGATTTTCATGTTCCAGACGCACAGCTACTCGAAAATAGCGATCGCCTAATTCAGGGAAACTCAAACAATCGCGAATGAGAATATTATCTTTTTGTAATAGTTCCTTTTGTAAAAGAGAACCTGCTATTTCTGTTTGCACTAATAGATAATTCACAGCATTTGGTAAAGGATTTAAACCTGATATTCCCGATAAGCCTTTAAATAGTTGCGATTTGGCACTTTTTAACCATGCCCATGTTTGTTGCTGAAATTCCACATCTTCTAATACGACAATTCCTGCGGCGGCAGCTAAACTATTCACACTCCAAGGATCGCGCCATGCTTGCCAACGTTGCAAGCGGTCAGGATGGGCGATCGCATAGCCAAGTCTTAGGGCTGGCAAACTGTAGAACTTAGTCAGCGATCGCAAAATCACTAAATTAGAATGAGATGGAACTAAATCGATTAAACTTTGCTGTTGATCTGGCGTGAGGAAATCCATAAAGGCTTCATCAATCACCACCAAGGCAAATCTCTCTAAATAGGGCAGAATACTATCTCTTGTGAATAAATAGCCCGTTGGATTATGGGGATTATTGATCAAAATTCCTTTGATATGGGAATTGGTGATTTCTGGTAGATCTGTATTAAAAGTTACATCTTGAGTTCTCAATAGAAATGGATACCTTTCTACTTGACAATCAAAGGTTTTCAGAGCGCGATAGTAATCTGTAAAAGCGGGTGTAAATAGAATCGTTGAGGACAACTGCGAAAGATCTCGCCCCACCCAAGTTAATAGTTCGGCGACACCATTTCCCGCCAATATCCATTCTGGTGACAGTTGATGAAACTTTCCTAACGCTTTTCTGAGCAATGTATATTCTGGGTCAGGATAATGACCAAGATCGGTTAAATGGGATTGGATCGCTGCGATCGCTGATTTAGGCGTACCGAGAGGATTAATACTCGCCGAAAAATCTAAGATTTGCTCTGGCGATATGCCAGTCATAGTCGCTGCCCATTGACGATTTCCCCCATGTATTGGACGTGATGCTTGTTTGAGATTATTAACCATTACTCACCATTGTCTCCATATGAATTAACTCGTAGCACAGTCCAGCCCCAAATAACCAAAGTTTATGGGTATCAAAATCAGTTTTGAGTATTTCAGCTCTCTATTGGGAAACAGTCTGCAAAAGCTCATAGCGATCATTTAGCAAAATTTGTTTTTGCCGTTGGCGTTGCTTCACTCCTGCAATATAAGTTTGTAAATCATGGAAACTGATCATTTTATTTCCTTCAAATCCAAACCAAGAGATTTTTGGAAAGTGTTGCAAAGCAACACTTTCCAAAAAT
>CALRWX020000161.1:0-4822 GCA_943371975.1 Pseudanabaena sp. UWO311
AGCAAAGCTCCGCCCCACATTATTTGGGTTTTATGTCCTAACAAGAATGACTACGGCTATATAAATCTCTACTTGGGTTTCTGGTAAGGGTCTTGAAGGAAATAAAGAACTAATTTTTTATTAGATAGAAATGTAGGGGCAATTCATGAATCGCCCCTACGATAAAATGATGGTTTCAAGGTGTTTTGCGTGAGTCCTATTAAATTCTAATTAGCAAGATGCTTGCCCATCAAATGACGCTTTTCTCGACGGAAACCTAGTTTGGTATAAAGTGATTCTGCTTTGTCATTCCAATGATCTACAACTAGAAACAACGATCGCATGTTTTGACTTTTTAAAAAATCCTCAACGAAACTAAATACTTTTTTGCCAATACCTTTCCCTCGATAGGATTCACGGATGTACAGCTCATCAATAAATCCGCATCGTCCATGATATTCCATGCTAAACAAAAATGTTAGTGCTACATATCCAATTGGCAGGTCGCGATCGCAGATTAGCCAAATAAATCCAAATTGATCATCACCAAGTAAAGCCGTAAAAGCCTTAACGACTTTCTCATTAAAAGAAATCTGCTCAAATTGATAAAACTCCTGTACGAGTTCCATCAATGGATCGATGTCGATAAATTCGGCTAAGCGAAAATTAATATCTGGGTTGCTCATACATTTATAATAAACCTACTGAATTTAAACAGAAAAGGGTGGCGCATCGCGCCACCCTTTTCTGTTTGTCTACTCAGAAATTAAATGGAGGTAGCAATTACGAAACCAAGAACACCGATGAAAATAACGAGAGCATAAAATTGTGCTTTGCCATTTTCAAAGTATTTCAAGCCTTCACCAGTTACCACAGTAACAAAACCTGCAAGGTTAACTACACCATCGACGATTTTGGCATCGACTTCTAGAACTTGACGTGCGAGGCGACGAGAGCCATTCACAAAGATAGTTTCGTAAATTTCGTCAATGTACCATTTGTTCTTCGAGAGCTTATATAGCGGTTCGATAGATTTGGCGATGGCATTGGGATCGATGTTCTTCTGCAAATACATCAATATTGCCAAAGAGATCCCAATTAAGCCGATACCGATAGAGCTTCCACCCATCAATAGAAATTCGGGAGTGAAACCTTCGGCAGGAACTTCGGTGATTTTCTCAGATGGAGCATGAATAAAGTACTCGAAGTAATTACCCAAGGGTGTACCGACTAAGCCAACAAAGATCGAAGGGATTGCCAAGACCATCAGAGGCAAAGTCATTGTAATTGGTGATTCATGGGGCTTGCTGGCATGATGATGATCGTGACCATCATTAGTTTGAGCTTCTTTGCCAGCGGAGTTTTCAGCTTTTACTAATGCGACCAGTTTCTTGTCATTTCCGCGAAAATTACCTTCAAAGGTGGTGAAGTACATACGGAACATATAGAAAGCAGTGATCCCAGCAGTCGCAAAACCGATCGCCCAAAGTGCAGGATTAGCTTTGAAGGTAGAGGCAAGAATTTCATCCTTTGACCAGAAACCAGCGAAGGGGGGAATCCCACTAATGGCAAGAGTCCCAATGAAGAAGGTAATCGCCGTAATGGGCATATATTTGCGTAAGCCACCCATCACGCGCATATCTTGTGCAACATCGGGATCATGTCCCACTACTTCTTCCATGCCATGAATGACGGAACCAGAACCGAGAAACATCATCGCTTTGAAATAAGCGTGGGTCATTAGGTGAAATAAGCCTGCGCCGTATGCGCCCACACCCATAGCCATGACCATGTAACCCAATTGAGAAACAGTGGAATAGGCTAATCCTTTTTTAATATCGTTTTGGGTGATGGCAATACTTGCCCCTAGAAATGCGGTAAATGCTCCTGTCCAAGCGATCGTATTCATTACCGCAGGAATTTCCTCGAATACAGGAAACATCCGTGCAATCAGGAATACGCCCGCCGCTACCATCGTCGCTGCGTGGATTAATGCCGAAATGGGAGTAGGACCTTCCATCGCATCAGGTAGCCAGACATGGAGGGGGAATTGGGCAGATTTTGCCGCAGGTCCCATGAAGACGAGAATTGCGAATAGGGTGGCGAGTCCCACACTTAAACCACCAGACTCAATTAGTTGGGTTAGCCTTTCTCCCATTTCCGTGAATTCAAACGTACCTGTAGCCCAATACAAACCAAGTAAGCCCAGTAATAGACCAAAGTCACCCACACGGTTAGTCACAAAGGCTTTTTGACAAGCGTCGGCGGCTCCCTTGCGATCGAACCAAAAGCCAATCAGCAAGTAGGAACACATCCCCACTAGTTCCCAGAAAATATAAATCTGTACCAAGTTGGGGCTAATCACTAAGCCGAGCATGGAAGAGGTGAATAAACTTAGGTAAGCATAAAATCTGACATAGCTGGGATCATGTGCCATGTAGCCATCGGTGTAAATCTGCACCAAAAAAGCAACGGTGGTGACGATGACAAGCATGAGTGAGGTGAGGTGATCGATCACAAATCCCATATTCAAATGAAATGTGCCTGCTTGCGCCCACTCAAAGGTATACAGATAAGGCTCATGTCCTTGAATCTGACTCCAGAGTAAGTTGAAAGCAATTACGGCTGCGCCGCCTGTGGCGGATACGCTGAGGATAGACCAGAGCGATCGCAGTTTGTTGGTTGATTCATTAAAGGTGATCAGTCCTGTGCCGATAATCAGTGCTGCGGCGAGTGGCAGCAAGGGAATCAGCCATGCGTATTGATATGCAAAGTCCATAGGTCGCGTTGAAACGCAAAGTTTACTGTAGAGACGCTTTTAATAATTTAGTGTACTACAGGGCGATCGGGCGTGATGTGTTAACTATGAGCATTGTTACTTATGCGGCTAAAATTTTAGAAAAAATTAATGGTTTATTGACAATAAGTAAGTTGGGGTACTAAGCCTGTTATAAACTTAAACCTATATCTATTTAGCGATTCACAGTTACCCGTGCTGAAAAAACTACACTTTAAAAAACTTACCTGGCTCAATCCTATCTTTGGCTAAGTGAAGGCATCGACTCCGCTTAGCCAAAGATAAGTCGATGCCTATTCCATCTCATTCCGGATTGCAATATGTCCGCTCAGGCACTGGAAATCCGCAGGAAGTTCCATCTTTGTGAATAACTTCTTCTTCCCAAGGTAGAGAATATTTTCCATCTACCATATCCTGCATATATGTATAAGGGCAGTCTTGAGCGCCACCCTTCACAGCCACATAGCCGCGATGCCCAAATTGGTAAATATTGTTTTCTACACCCCAATGTTTGCGAGCTTCACGAACTAGATCGGGACGAACTTCAGCAGTAATAATCTCATCTGGACGGTGACTGCCCATCACCAAAGGCTCGCCATCAAAGTTAACAATCATCCCTTCTCCCATAGAATCAAAGCTGCCGTCAGAGCCGCACATACAGACCGAAGCCGTCACCATCAGGTTGCAGAAAGCATTCGATTGATTGGTAATCTGCCAAGAATGGCGAATTGGAGCCGTATAGCCAGCAGTACGAATCATGATTTCTGCACCTTTATAAGCACATTCTCGTGCCATTTCAGGAAACATACCATCGTGACAAATAATCAGCGCGATCGTACTACCATTAGGTCCTTCACAAACTGGAATTCCTAAATCACCAGGTTCCCAAGGTTCAACGGGAACCCAAGGATGTAGTTTGCGATAGTAAAGCTTCAATTCACCTTGATTATCAATAATAATCCCACTGTTATAAGGATTACCTTGGGGATTATATTCCATCAATGAGAAACACCCCCAAATATTATTGTCAATACAAGCTTGCTTAAATGCAGCCACTTCTCCCCCTTCTAAGCTGCACATGATCTCAGGATTGGTATCCATCGATAGTCCATGCAAAGAATATTCAGGAAATACAACTAGATCCATGGTTGCCATATTTCGCCTTGCTTTAGCGACCATCTCACAAATACGTTGAGTTTGGGCTGATAAGTCTTGTTTCGTGACAACTGTTGGCAGTTGAAGCTGCACCATCCCCATTACTACGCCGTTTGGGGTTTTATTTAAGCCGCCAAGTCCACTCATGATTTCCTAAGGTTTCTAATTTTACGTAGCTTATTATTTAGGTAATATCTTAAAGCAATAGTATTGTTTGATATCATTGATAACTTTTGTTGGCAGTCTAAACACTGTAATCTTGTTGGCTTCATGAATTATTCGCGGAAGATCTGCGGTCATGTTTAGCATGATCACGCTCGACAACAAGCCAAAAAACAGTTAAACAACTATAGCAATCCGAAATGAGATCTAATTAAGATATAGCCATAGCCACTTGTATTAGGACAAATCAAAACCCAAATAATGTGGGGCGGAGCTTTCCTCCGCCCCACATTATTTGGGTTTTATGTCCTAACAAGAATGACTACGGCTATAAAGGATAAAAGAGGAAGCAAAAAATGCTAAATCTAGAAGAATTGTCGCGGTAATCCAAACTTGGACATTTTCTAATGTGGCGATCGCTGTTTTCAGATCGCGAAACCTTTGTGCGACTTGTCGATCTTCATCATCAAACCAATCTTCATCGGTCATAACGGGAGCAAAGAAATCTTCTAGGTTAATAGATTCAATCGCTGTGTCCGCAGGTTTTTGCGATCGCGTGAGGATGATTTCAGGTGTGATGGTTGCTGATTCCCAAGTAAAGGGTTCTAGTGGAAAGTCTGACTCACTGGGAAATAGCAAATCTTTGGATAGGATTGAGAGGCGATCGGTAATTTGTTTTGCAGTCATGGGTGTGGTTAGTTTCGTGTGCTATGACGATACTGCAATTAT
>CALRWX020000162.1:0-4797 GCA_943371975.1 Pseudanabaena sp. UWO311
CGAGATTACAAGGATTTCCTGATTCTTTTATTTTACATCCTAAAGATACCCATGCTTATCGACAGTTGGGCAATTCGGTATCAGTACCTGTAGTTAGAGAGGTTGTTTTGGATTTATTCAATCAATTAAATGTGTTGAGTGTTGCTTGAATTCAAACAAACCACCCAAACTTGGATCAAATAGTGCCACAATAGATAGCCGAGTCCCTCTAATGACAGGCTTTCCCACCATCACTCTAGGACTAGAAGAGATCCGATTTAACAACTCCTGTTCTTTCATGTTTTCTAAGAATTTAACCTGACTTATCATAACCAACCTTATTCCTAAGCGCCTATTTATTCTCTAAATTTCAGAACTTAGAAAACAACTTGCCATTGACTCAGAAAGCAAACAACATAGAATAGTACCCCGTTCCGTTAGAGTCTTACCGAGAAGATGAAATGTCTTGCCGAACAATAGAAGGGATCTTGATTGTAAAAACACTACCTTCTCCCAATTTACTTTTGACTTGAATATCCCCTCCATGAGCTTTGACGATCGCCAAGGCGATCGCTAATCCTAAACCCGATCCACCTTTTTTACGAGAGCGATCGCTACTTACTCGATAGAAGCGATCGAAGATGTTTGGTAAATCAGTGGAACTTATCCCAATTCCATTATCCTGAATTTGGATAATCGCATGATGATCGATGAGATCGAGAGATACCTCAACTTTGCCTTGGTCAGGAGTGTAATGAATCGCATTGATCAGAACATTGAGAATAAGTCGATAGAGTTGATCTTCATTACCATTGACATAAATTGCAGATTCATTAGCGACTTTCATTTCTAGATCGATATTTGACTGGATCGCAAGTGCCGAGACTTCTTCGACTAAATCACTAACAATTTCATTCAAACAACAAGTCTGCTTTTGTAAAGTAATTAGTTGTAAATCCATCCGCGAAAGGAGGAGTAAATCTTGAACCAGTTCTGAAAGCCGCACCGTTTGACGATTGATTGTTTGGAGGATATCTCTTGACTCTAGTTCGGGAATTACGTCACTACTAAGAGTAGATTCAACGGTAGCTCGAATTGCTGCAAGCGGAGTCCGCAGCTCATGGGCGGCATCAGCCGTAAATTGCTGGACTTGACGATAAGAGAAGTAAACTGGTTTCATCGCTATACCTGCTAAATACCAACTTGCGATACTAATAATGAGAAAAGCGATCGGCAAACTCACGATCAAGATCAATTTTGATTGTTCGAGATGGTGGTCATAGTCAGCAAGCGATCGCCCTACTTGCAGATATCCCCATGATTTTCCACGATTATTTTTAAGTAAAAGTGAGATTTGATGATAGCGATTCCCCTCTCGATCCTCAATTGTTTGCCAAGCATCTTGTCCAATCTGAGGAACAACTCCCATTGGGGGCTTTCCGACAGTAGCAATCAGGGTTCCAGAACGTGTCAAAAATAATGCATAGAAGCTATCTTGTTGGATTGCGCCTAAAATATGCCTTGTCGGAGATTCGCGATCGCATTTTTCAGCAATTACACAAAGATTAGGGAGGATTTGCTGGACGCTGGGAGAAATGCGATCGCTTTCTGTTAGCAAAGGCTCTAAACTATCATGCAATGTGCCAGCTACGGACTCTAACTCGCGATCGACCGCTTGCCAATGAGCCTGAGCCATCACCTGATAGATGCAAACCCCTGATATTGTCAAAATAATTCCCATCACTCCTGCGTACCAACCTGCAAGACGTAACCGCGCCCCAAAAAAGATTCGATTATGATTCATGAATTCAATCGATAACCTAACCCATAAATTGTCTCAATATCACAGCTATGTTCTGCTAATTTTTTTCGTAATAGACGAATCTGAGCCGCTACGACATTACTAGCAGGTTCGGATTGAAATTCCCATAGCCGATTCATAATCTGGTCACGAGTAAGAATTTGATTCGGATGTTGCATAAAGTATTCTAGTAACTGAAATTCTTTAGTTGTCAGCATCAGACCTTCTGCAATCGCTCTTTGACCGGCGATCGCAATTGTTGACTTTCCATAATCAAGAATTAAATTTCCCACCTGTATGATTTGCGGCTGAACTTGAGTTGGTCTCCTTAGCAATGCTCTCAGTCGAGCCATTAGTTCCACCATCCCAAACGGCTTAACGAGATAATCATCCGCCCCTGAATCCAAACCCATCACCCGATCTTCTAGCTGATCTTTCGCTGTCAACATTAACACTGGTAGCGAATTCCCCTGCGATCGCAAGCGCTTACATATTTCCACTCCTGATAAATTCGGTAACATCCAATCAACAATTGCTAACACATAATCCACTTCAGAACTCGTCAAATAGTTCCAAGCTTCTACTCCATCCTGTACCCAATCAACAACATATTTTTCTTGCCTCAGGCTTCGTTGTAGAGCCTTACCAAGATCCTCTTCATCTTCAACCAGCAAAATTCTCATGTAAATCTCACTTTATAGGGATTTGTAAAACAATCACAAATCTGAGATTATCTCTTGAATCCAAACCTTCCATTCACTTTTTCGCCTTTAATATCGGTCAAAATTATCACCTTATATTCACCGACCAATTTACTCGGTAAACTTGCTCCGTAATGCTTGCCATCAGCACCATATTGTAGATCTAACGTCTTTTGAGTGCCATCAGGTAACAGAACTTGAGCCATTACCTTTGCATCAGGAATTGCTTCATGATTATCGCCCTTTTGCAGATAGAAGTCGAGATGGACGCTGTCTGCTTCTAGCAATGGTACAAACTCTAAATGGTAAATTCCTGATTCAATGACTTGTCCACCCTGATTAGAAGCGCTATTGTGAGTTGCCGATTTTGCGATACTAGAAGAAGCATTAGCTTTAGAAATTTCAATGGATTTTGCGGATGGGGCTGGACTTGTTGGACTGGTAGTTGTTGAGGTGCTGTTACCACAAGCTCCTAATAATGCTAAACAAGCAAGGCTTAAACTCAATAAGAATGGTTGAAATAATTGCATAAATTTCCTTAAGTAATTGGAGTTGAAAATAAATAGAGCGAAAGGTGACTTATCCTATTTAGCCATTTCTCCTGTTCTGGGAGAAGTGGCTGAGGGATGAGGGCAATTCAGTTTTGGTATAAGGTACTTCCCAAACTGGGAATACAAAGCTGGTAAAACCAGTAAGGTTAAAGCTGTAGATGTGAACAGCCCCCCCAAAACGACAATCGATAATGGTTGTAATAACTCCTTCCCAGCACCACCTGCTACCACTAGCGGCGCTAAGCCTAATGCTGAAGTAAATGCAGTCATCAGAATCGCGTTAAGTCGTTCCATTGAGCCTTGAATCAGCAAGTCTCTTAGGGGCATTCCCGATGCAAATTTGGTGTTGTAGTTATCTACCAACAATAAACCATTGCGAGTAGCAACCCCAAATAAGGTCACAAATCCTACGAGTGAAGCGATCGATAAAACTCCTCCTGTTAGAGCTACGGCAATCACGCCGCCCACTAATGCTAAAGGTAAATTAATCATAATCATCACTGTGGATGCAACGGATTTCACCGAAAGATACATGATTACGGTGATGGCAACAAAAGCGATCGCACTAAATAGCAAAATATTTTGAGAAGCTCTTCCTTCCGCTTCAAATTGTCCTGCATATTGGATGTAGTAGCCCGTAGGGATTTGGATCTGGGCTTTGACTTTTGCCTGAATATCACTCACCACCGATCGCAAATCTCGCCCCTGTGCATTGGCTGCAACCACTAGCAATCGAGAGACATTCTCGCGGTTAATTGTATTGGCTCCCTTTCCGTCAATTAGTTTTGCCACTTGAGCTAATGGAATTTTATTACCATCAGATGTATCAACCATTAAATTACCGATCGCATCTAAATTTTGACGGGATTCAGGCTTCAGCCATACGACTAGATCAAAAGTTTGCTGCTGCTCTAAAACTTGAGAAACTACCTTTCCATTAAGAGCCGTCTCAATCGTTTCCGAAAGCTTCCCGATCGTTAATCCATACCTTGCCGCCGCCATGCGATCGAATTTAATCTGAACTTGTTCCACAGGAATCTGCGGTTCCAGTTGTAGATCTACTATACCTTCAACCGATCTCATCACATCATTTACCTGCTGCCCAAGTATCCGCAGTTGTGCTAAATCAGCACCAAATATTTTGACAGCGATCGCACTTCTCACCCCTGATAACACTTCATCCATACGATGCGAAATAAATCCACCCACATTAGGCGCAGCACCGATCACCTTCCCAAACTCTTGGCGCAATAAGTCGATACTTGCTTTACGATCTTTCAGCCCAATTTCACTCAACTCCACATCAATATGTGCCAAGTTCACCCCTGCGGCATCGGCATCACCTTCTGCTCTTCCAGAACGCACTTGAATATTTTGGAAGTTGGGATTGTCTTTTAGCTTATTCTCTAGCACTGAACCTGCGCTATTAGTTGCTTCTAGTGATGAGCCTGGGTAGAGCAGTAATGTGTTAACTAGAGATTGTTCCTGAAATTCTGGCAAAAAGATGCGCCCAAAGGATGGAACCACGATCGCGGATATCAGTAGGCTTGCCGCCGCAAGACCAATGATTATCTGCGATCGGTGCATCGCAAATTTGATTAGCGGTAAATATAATTGGCGTTGCAGGCAAAAGTATGAATTAGATGGAAGAAAGGATAGAAGGGTCGTGAAGATAATGAATCAGCAACCGCACAGAGTAACGCAACATATCTAAAGACTTGGAATAGCAGAAAGTTTTGCGGTGCAATCTCGCCAGATAGTGACG
>CALRWX020000163.1:0-4719 GCA_943371975.1 Pseudanabaena sp. UWO311
GTACTTCAGAGCCAAATGCAAAAGTTACTACTGTTCCCAATCAGCAAATCGATGAAAATTATTAGCCGTAGCTTTCAATTTGCACTAACGTACAAAATCAAAAAATGTTAGATCCTTCGATCAACTGCTCAACATCAGAAGGAAAATCACCCTTCTCAACCATCTTCCAAAAAAACTATAACAATCATTCTTCCCACCCTCATTCCTTGGATACCCTAACCAAAGAACCACAATCGAATTCTCTTCTACATCAACCCGAAAAAACAATCGATAGCGATCAAAAATACCAACCCACTTAACCCGTCTATAATTGCTCAAATCCCCTCTAAGCTCAAAATCCTTACTAAAAGGATCATTAGGAATAGACTCCTTAATCGCTCTTTGTAAAGCTTTCAGCAACTTAGGCTTAAAACTCCTTGTATTGTTTAGTTAGTTCTGTAGGGTGCGTTAATGCCAATGTAACGCGCTCAAATCAATTATTTGCGCGTTACGCTCCACCAACACACGCTACAGAACTAAATGCGACAACAAGATAATCTATTGATTCTTGTTTAATTTGAGATTAGATGCTCCGCGCCCTTTGAGTTTAAAACTTGAGGGGCAATTTTTTTGTTTCGTGCTAACATTAAATTGAATGCAAATTTAGTGCCGTAGCCCTATGATTAACCTCAGTCAAGACATTCAACCCCTATCCACCTTCAAACGCAATACCAATCAACTGATCACCCAGATGAAAAACACTGGGCATCCCATCGTATTAACCATCAATGGCAAAGCAGAATTAGTCATCCAAGATGCAACATCCTATCAAAAATTACTAGATACAATTGAAGAACTAGAAACCATCATAGGAATTAAACAAGGCTTAGAAGACCTAGCACAAGGTCGCACTAGACCAGTGAATCAGTTTGTCGAAGAAATGCAGAAAAAACATGGAATTTCAAGTTAAACTAACCCGTTCCGCAGAGCAACAAATAGAATCAATTTATCTATGGCTAAAAGAGCGTAATCCTGACTATGCAGATCAATGGTTTAGAGGGGTAATGAATGCGATCGCATCCTTACAAGATAAGCCTAGACGAGGCTCATTAATTAAGGAAAATCATTCCACATCTGAAGAAATTAGACAACTTCTTTATGGCAAATCAAGAGCCAAATATCGAATTATTTTTGCCATTAGAGAAGACATTGTACACATTCTATATGTTCGTCATAGCGCTCAGTCGTCAATCAGCTTTGATTCACTCGATTTTGAATAGCTTGGTGGAGTTCGTTACTAAACCCTGTACAATCTCCCCATGTGTTCCTTAATCACTATAATCTAACTAATATTTCTCCTGTATTCCTATGACATTAACAGAGATCTTGCCATCACTACAAAAGCTATCCCACTTTGAAAAGGTTAAAGCCATCCAGTTTTTAGCCACAGAACTGACTAAAGACGAACAAACCTCAGATCTTCTTGAAGATGGAAAAACCTATGAAGTTTGGTCGCCATACAACGCTTTCTCCGCAGAAAAAGTTCTAACTGATATGTTGCAACAACACTTGTTACAAAAAGAAGCAAAATAAAATGACACCAAGAAAACGGTTTAACTTTGTCGAAAAATCCAACACTGCGGGAGAAACTAGCTTTGTCCCCTATCTGCCCTTGACCTTATCATCCCAAAATACTTCCATTTCAACATCAGGCTTATTAGATACAGGTGCGAGTGTCAATGTTCTTCCCTACGAAATAGGAATAGAACTAGGACTAAATTGGAATGACCATAACACATTAGTCACACTGGCAGGAAATCTAGCCAAATTCCCTGCCAAAGGAATTATTCTATCAGCAGCGATCGATCAATTTGCACCAGCTACTTTAGTTTTTGCTTGGACAAAAGCCGAAAATATACCTTTACTTTTAGGAAGAATTAACTTTTTTCAAGAATTTGATGTATGTTTCTATGGTTCTCAACTAGCTTTTGAAATAGCTCCTAAATCTAAAAATGTTTAGGGATAGAATTTACTAATCGTTACTACTCCCAAATGCCATGTCAACCATAACAACATAGGAATCGCTTCATCTTTGATAATCGAATTAGGTCGCAAGTCCGTAATAAAGCAGACATTACCCTGATACCATTTGCCGATCGCCTGTTCCAGATTCGCTCCTAAAAGCTGTTCATCAAGGACAATCACGCTGCACTCAAAATAGGAAGACTCTCAAGAAAATGGGTTGTCACAACTTGAATCGCCTCAGTGATCGCCTCACGCGAAACCCTTCCCCGAAAACCAAGCACAATATTTTCAACATTCTCACCCTTAGCTAATCGCTCCATCACACCAGCAATCTCAATTCGAGTGTACTTAAAAGTTGGGCGATCGCCACAAACACCCATAGCCCAAACAACATACTGCCCTAGCGGATAGTAGCTATAGGATTCGCCATTAATTATTTCAGTGACAAGCGATCGCATATAAACTTTTTCATCCAAAGATTTTAAAACAGTCATCCGTCAAACCAATAATAAATTCCGTCAAACCAATAATAAATTTTTTTCTTGTCAATACCAAAGCCGTATTTTTGTAATTATATCACGGCAAAATTGCTCCCAATTCAAGTGGATTTTACGCACATCCGTAAATTTTAAAGCAGCCAAGCGATCTGCCATGTCCGCGCATTGCTTCAATACAAGTATCTACGGGCAATCGATTCACTTCTCCATGCATCTTCAAGGGATAAACCATTTGAATCGGTTTACCTATGATTTCTACTGGTTTTTCTAACTTTTCTCTTTGGACAGAAGTGATAATACTAACTTCAGGAATTGCTTTCTCTTGATTCTCAGATTGGATTTCTAGGCGATCGCTAGCCTGAGTGATAGCTGAAATCGGAGCCGATGTAATTGCTTCGCGATCTCTAATAGGATCGTATCGCACTCCCATTGCAGCAAGATTCTTTCACGTTAACTCAACTAAACTAGCTTTGACTGCTTGACCTTCATAAAGATAGGTAATTCCATTAATCCTACCGCCAGATTGCACTTGAGCTTTAATGCCAACCTGTTCGGCGGCTAGCCTTTCCACAAATTCGGTCATTGTCGGTTGGTTCTCAGATGCTTTAGCGATCGCTTGTTTCAGTGCAGGAATAATTGCATCAAGATTGACCGCTTTCTGTACTCGCTCTGGTGATAGTCCATGCCATATTTCAGGCAGTTTCAGGCAGTTTGGCTCAAGTACAATGTCAGCATCTTTCTTGGTCGCCGACAAGTTAATACTTGCTATAAACTGCGTGCCGATTGGCATATAGGCTGCGTCGCTGTGCAGTACACCCATATTTTTCCAGCGATCGCATTCTTGTACCTGTAGCACCCGCTTATCATAAATGGGACTGTCGGGGTTAGATTCTATACCCAGTCTGCATACTGAACCTTCATCCTGTTGCCAATGTTTATCTTTCAGTTCGTTGGTTTCATACTGCAAGCCAATGATTTTGATTTTATCAACTCGTAGTTCTTGCCGTCGAGTAGTCACTACCTCAGTAAACATTTTGCCCGCGATCGCTCGGTTATTGTTATGCCACAGCGCCGAGGCTCTACTTTCTCGTTCTGGTTCTGGAATCGCATCACGCTGCACTTCCAAATACTTTTTCGCATCGGCAAACTTATTATCTATTAAGCGGCGATTGATTGGATATTTTGATATTCGGATTCTTTAATCTGGCTAATCTCCCAATTATTTTGAAGATTTAACCAAAATTGAGGGCTTGCTCCCAATGCACGAGACAGTTTCATGGCTAGTAATGCGTTAATATCTTTCTTTCCATCACAAATATCGTGAATGATGCTCGGCGGTATTTCTATATGGTTAGCTAAGGCTTCAGAGGAGATATTAATTTCTTCTAGTTCATCCTGTAAAACTTTGCCAGGGTGAATAGGGGTTAGGTGTAGTTGCTGCATGATTGGTTATGGTACAAGTCTAATGGGTTAACAAATAATTTATGGCTATCAATCATGATAGTCAATGATTTCTACATCATAAGCATTCTCTTGTAGCCATCGGAAGCAAATGCGATATTGATCGTTGATACGAATGCTGTATTGTCCTTGTCTATCTCCCTGCAAGGTTTCTAGGCGATTGCCACGGAGTTCGCGTAAGTCTTCGATTGAGGTTGCCGCAGAAATTCGAGCAAGTTTGATTTGAGCCTTTTGGTGTAATGTTTTGGGCAAAAGCTTTAAGCTATTTTTTGTGACGCGACCATAGTTTATGTCTTCGGTTGCTTTATTCCGAAAGTTATAAATTGCCACTTACGCTAACACTGTTGTAAATCATCACTATTCAATCACAAATTGGCATAGCGATCGCGCAATTCGTTCATCATTTCATCACTAATCCCTTGGTAGTCCTAAATCTGGTAAAGCTTTCACAATTTTAACGGTTTCTAAGCTGACGGTGATTACTTGCTTAATCAATCTCACGATGTACTCTTCGTCATCAAGACGATTGGGATCGTTGGCGATCGCGCTTCGTTTGTCGGTGCTGACTTGGTATTGATCGATGATCCAGTCTAGGGCGGAACGGTTGCCTATAGCGGTTTTCAAATGAGCGTGATACGAGCATCACATTCATAAAACCAGCCAAAGAAGTCAGATTCGGAGACAGAATTGAAAGCGAGAGTGATAGCCTCATGAAGCTGTTCAGTGGTTCTCGGAGCAATCGAACGCAGAATGGATT
>CALRWX020000164.1:0-4491 GCA_943371975.1 Pseudanabaena sp. UWO311
GTTATAAACGCTCAGCTTTCAATCGCCATCTCCTTGAACGCTTTATTTCCCTGTTAGATTTAGACCTTACTTCAATTAAATTACACCCTAATTTCCACAAACTTTGTAACTACGGCTCCATCTCTGCCCCAATTTGTCCGTAGTATTGACATAAATGGCAAGCTGAAAGATGAACTAGTTCTAAATACTTGTTCTAAGGCATCCTATCACTTCTTCGGCGATCGAGCGATCTAGCTCTGGCCAAATTGGCAAGCTTAATACTTGTGTTCCTAGTTGATCGCTGATGGGATTAACTGGATATTTACCTGCATAAATTGGTAACCGATCTTGAGGAATTGGATAATAGATCATTGTGCTAATACCCTTAGCCGATAGATCACTTGCCACTTTGTCACGATCGCCTTTAATAATCCGAATTGTGTATTGATGAAAAACGTGACCAGAGACCACTTCAGGCGCGACTACTTCAGGGATATCTGCTAATAACTCAGTATATAAACTTGCCACACGGCGGCGACCTGAGTTCCACTCATCAATATGGGGTAACTTCACACGCAGGATGGCAGCCTGTAAGGTGTCTAGGCGGGAGTTATAGCCAATGATTTCATTGTGATATTTCTTTTTAGCACCATGAACACGCAGCATCCTTGCTAGATCAGCGATCGCATCATCATTGGTGGCAATCAGTCCGCCATCACCATAAGCTCCCAAATTTTTAGATGGGAAAAACGAATAAGCGCCCACATCGCCAATTGCGCCTGTCATCTTGCCTGAGATTTCTGAGCGAATTGAGTCGCTACAAGATGTATCACAACCTGAGCAAGAACCTGAATAACGAGCGCCAAAGGATTGAGCACAATCTTCAATTACTTTCAAGCCATGAGCTTGAGCAATCTCTATAATTTGCGTCATGGCCGCAGGATTACCATAAAGATGCACAGGCATAATAGCCTTAGTTCGAGATGTAATTTTGTCCTTAATTTTGGCAGGGTCAATATTAAAGGTCTTTGGATCAATATCGACAAAAATGGGGGTTGCACCAACGCTACTAATTGACTCAGCTGTTGCAAAGAAAGAAAAAGGCGTGGTAATCACTTCGTCCCCAGATCCAATACCCATTGCTCGCAAGCCAATTACCAGAGCGTCTGTCCCAGAATTAACCGCGATCGCGTGTTTAACACCTAAATAAGTCGCAACCTCCTGCTCGAACTGCTTGACATCAGGTCCCATGATGAACTGACCTGACTCCAATACGCGATCAATCGCTGCATAGATTTCGGGCTTAAGGCTTTGGTACTGGGGAGAGAGGTCGAGAATCGGGATTTTTTGATCGCTCATGCTAATTTTTTGATTTCTGTATCTGATATTTTTTGGTATTTATCGCCAATGGAGTCTACTGCGTATCCTTCAGAATCAAATTCGAGGACATCACCATAGGCACTCATCCAGCCGATGATTCTGGCAGGAACACCTGCAACCATGGCATAGGCAGGAACATCTTTGGTGACCACTGCACCTGCGGCGACAAAGGCGCGTTCATGCAGGGTGATGCCGCAGACAATCGTAGCATTTGCGCCGATACTCGATCCATGTTTGATCCGCGTTGTTCCATAGTCAGTACTGGTGTTGCGAGGATATTCACAGCGTGGCGTTTTCACATTGGTAAACACCATGCTGGGACCACAAAACACATAATCTTCGAGGATTACGCCTTCGTAAAGAGAGACATTGTTTTGAATCTTGCAGCGATCGCCCACAATCACGTTGTCCGCGACAAATACATTTTGAGCAAGAATGCAGTTATTCCCAATCTTGGCTTTGCCCATAATGTGAGAAAAATGCCAGATTTTTGTGCCATTGCCAATGCTTGCACCTACATCGATATAAGCGGATTCATGGGCAAAGTAATCTTGTTCTTTTGGAGAATTAACAGAATTCATCTCAGGCATTAATCGCCTCCTCAGCTTTTTCCAAAACTTCCACAACTGCCACCCCATTCCAACCATCCGATCGCGGACGTTGACGGGTGGCAATACAATCAAGAAAATGCTGGCATTCAATCCTTAAGGGCTCGGCAGCCGCAATTTCCACTGTTTCACTACCATGATCCTGATTGTTTAACTCGGCATCAATGGTTTTGTTGTGAATCGTAACGGTCTGAGCCACCTCGTCGTAGACCAGCATTTGTTTTTCGGCAAGCACAACAGTAGAACGCTGAGACAAAGGGTAGTACCACGAAGTATGTACATGGGCAGTTTGCCCACTGGCGAATTGTAAATCTACATGAACGTTGTCAGCAATACCCGACTGCAACATGGCGTGCCCAGTTGCCTTAACATCTTGTAGCTTTAGAGCTGTTGATGAATCGCTGAGCAAATCTAAAATCACTGAGACATCGTGAGGAGCAAATGACCACCAGACATTCTCTTCACGGCGAACCTTTCCGAGCTTTACCCTTTGTGTTGATACATGAAATACTTTGCCTGCTTTACCAGTGGCTAAATAGTCACGCATCCAAGCGATCGCAGGTTGATATAGCAACAAATGCCCCACCATTAAAATCTGGTTTTGGCGATCCGCGTATTCCGCAAGATGACGAGCCTCCGACGCTTTGAGAGTCATCGGCTTCTCCACAAATACATCTTTACCTGCTTGCAGGGCTTGCAGAGCCAGTTTGTAATGGGATGGCGCAGGAGTTGCTAACACGATCGCTGCATTCGTTTCTAAGGCTGATTGCAGATCATCATAAAGAGTCACATCAGGAAAACTAGATGCGACCCCCGCCCGTAAGTCTGGACTCATTTCGGCAACACCCGCCAATGCACCGAGGGCATGAAAATTACGAACAAGATTTTTGCCCCAACTACCTGCCCCAACCACAATAACTTTTTGCATAGATAATTTTTGAGATATATCCAGATTCAGGTTTATAAAAATTAGAGGAGTGTAACGTTAGCGCGATCGCCTTGCAGATGTCTTGTCACTCCTCTTGTATCGAGAATTGCCTTTGCTTTAGCGACAAGATTTACATAATCAATTTGACTATGATCGGTCAATATTATAACGATATCTGCATTAGAGATCGCTTCATCGGTAAGTGGAACTGATTGGAAAACTTGACCACGGATCTTGATTTCCGACACGAAAGGATCATGATAAACAATATTGGCATGATCTTCGAGTAGTCGCTTAATCACATTAATTGAGGGAGACTCCCGCCAATCATCAATATTTTTTTTGTAGGCAACACCCATTACTAAAATTTTGGATCGTGATGGGGCAACTCCAACTTGGTTAAGCACCCGCCACGCCTTCTCGCGCACAAATTCAGGCATTCGACGATTGATTTCACCTGCGAGGGCAATGAAATGGGTTTCAAAGTTAAATTCCTTGGCTTTCCACTCTAAATAATGCGGATCGATGGGAATACAGTGACCGCCCACCCCAGGACCTGGGTAAAATGGCATGATCCCAAAGGGCTTAGTATTGGCAGCATCTAAAACTTCCCAGACGTTGAGATCCATGCGATCGCAAAGTATAGCCAACTCATTAACAAGCGCAATATTTACTGCCCGAAACGTATTTTCAAATACCTTAACTAATTCAGCAGCTTTGGCGCTACTCACAGGAACTACGTGATCAATGGTTTGCTCGTAAAATAACTTGGCAATTTCTAAGGAGCGTGGGTCAGATGCGCCAACCACTTTGTTAGTATTTTTGGTGGTGTAGCGCAAATTACCTGGATCAACTCGTTCGGGCGAATGCGCTAAGAAAAAATCTTCCCCATGTTTTAAACCACTAACCTGCTCCAAAATTGGACATATCACCTCATCGGTCGTCCCAGGATAAGTTGTTGACTCAAGGATAATTAATTGACCTGCTCTCAAATATTTGGCTAACTGCTGAGTAACAGACTCGATATAGCTCAAATTGGGGGTGAGGTTTTTGGTGAGTGGCGTTGGTACACAAATAACGATCGCGTCCATTTGTGATATTAGCTCGTAACTAGTTACAGCCTTGAGCTTGCCATGACTAACAATTGCTTGTAATTCTTCAGTTTTGACATCAGGAATATAGTTGTCTCCCGCATTTACCTGATCTGCACGCTGAGGGTTTTGCTCAAAGCCAATCACCGAATAGCCAACCTTTGCTTTTTCGACCGCAAAAGGTAAGCCCACATAGCCCAACCCAATAACGCCCACCAATGCCGAATGATCTTTAATTTTGGTTTGCAAATTTGCAAAAGTGGATGATTCCTCCACGCTTATAGACTCCATATACACAATCAAGTAAAGTTAATGACACGCGATCGCATAATAAGTCTATCAGCATATAGCAAATTCCAGACTAGTGAGGTACAGTATAAAAGAGAAGAGAGAAAGTTTTTCAGATATAAATCAGCATGAGAGCATATTCAATAGACTTGCGAGAAAAAATAATCAAGCTTTCTGAAGAAGGCAAAATATCACAGCGAAAATTAGCCAAGCAATT
>CALRWX020000165.1:0-4482 GCA_943371975.1 Pseudanabaena sp. UWO311
CCCCCCCCCCCCCCCCCCAACAATCTGGGTTTGTGTTATGGAGAAGCTTCTAGTGATTGCCAAAGTTGCTCTTCTGAAAAATCAGTAATCAGTGAGACAGGAAAACGGGAAGAGCCGATCCCCTGCACATACTTGTTAGTTAAATAACTGGCAAATTCAGGACGTTGATTTAGATAGGTCTGGAAAAATGCGAGGCTTAGAGCCTTGGTATAGGGATGAGTAAATTCTTGCCTCTCCCCTATTACATTGTCTGGAACAATTAGGACACCGCGATCGCTTCTTTCCAGAAAAGAAAAATGCGTTCCTTTAGGAAAAGTTACTAAATATTTATGGGGATTGCGAAGCCATACAAAGGGAAAGAACTGTTCAGGAACCGCAGGGGTAAAAATATCATTGCCACTAGCAAAAATCGCGATCGGGATTTTAATGTTTTGTACGCCCTCTTTACCTAATAAAGTGCTACCACCGAGTGGGTTAATTGCTAAAACTGCTTTGACACGGCGATCGCTGAGATTGATATTATTAGTCTCTAATGCACTAAACCGACATTGTAAGATTTTGGCGAGATTAAAAGAAGAGATATCAGGTTCAGGTGTACTACAATCTTGATTAATTTGCTTGAAGTTGAGTTGTGCGCCTCCCAAAACTATAACTGTATAACCACCGAGAGAATGTCCAATTAATCCAACCTGTTCAGGATTCAGGCGATCGCGCCAACTCGGATCGTTTTTAACTTTCTGCTCTAAATCATCTAGTAAATATTTCACGTCATAGGGTCGCTGGATAGCTTCTTCTGTTTGAGGAGACTTGCTAAAACCAGAAAGAAATGCAGCAAAGTCACGGCTACTTGTTTTCGGATGTTCTAGAGCGGCTACTGCAAATCCATAGGAAGCAAGATGTTGGGATAGATATTGCAAAGTATCAGGATTAGAGGCGAGTCCGTGAGAAATTACAATCAATGGTGCAGGTTTGGCTAAATCTTTTGGTAAATATAGATCTACTGATATTTTGACATTGCGATCGCGTTGTAAATAGGTAAACTTCTCCTTTGTCCATTGCCTATTACCCGTAGTCCGCAAATCTTGTTTTGTAATATCTAAATTCTGATTTGCATTCTTATTTTCATTTTGATTAACATTTTGATTAACGCTCGACTCCGAGATCGCCTGTTGTTGAATCGCCGCAATTACCTGCTCCTTTTTATAAAGTAATTGATTAACTTCGGCGTAAGCTTGTAAACCTCGCGGCAAGTCTAGATAAATAATTGGTACGGGATATCTTTGTAAGACATTCAGAATAGTTAATCCTTCTTTACTTTCTGCCGAGAGAATCAATGATGCTCGGAGTGCCGAAAATCCATTTTGTTCTGGAGTAATCTGCAAAATTCTGCCTAAGCGCCGCACTAATATCTCGCCGATGCTGGAATAGGCAAACTGGGCAGCCGTAACATGACTAATATTGTAACGAGTCGATAGGGTCTCGCGAATTTGTGTTTGTTGAGAAGTAGATAAGCGTCCAAGATAGAACTCTAGGCGTTTGCTTAGATTTCCTTCCTTAGCAAATTTTTCTAGATCGCTAATATAAATGGTAAATTCGCCAGCAGGTGGATACCAAAAGCGGATTTGTTCAGCCCCATGAGCAGCAACAATATTAATACAGGCGATCGCCATACCAAAGCTCAAGGAGCATAAATTGATTAGATGTCCAAACCCTACTCTAAATTTACCTCTGCCAAATCCCATGACAAGTAACTTTCCCAGATTCTATAAAATGTGCGATGATGCTATAGTAGGTGTCGCAAAAAATTGCTATCATACCCGCCGATGTAGCACAGGGGTAGTGCAGCTGATTCGTAATCAGCAGGCCGTGAGTTCAAATCTCATCATCGGCTTCAAGAAAAGAGTGCGCTTAGCGCACTCTTTTCTTAAAACGGAATATCATCATAATCGGGGGCATCGGCGACGGGTGATGCGACAGGGACATAGGCGGCAGGCGATTGCGATTGACTAGTGTTTCTATTACTGCGAGCAGGTACAGTGGGTGTAGAGGGAGTCGAGGCAATGCTTGCAGTGCTGCCACTGTTTCCTATGCCATGTACTCGTTGAGCAATCAGTTCAGTACGTTTTTCTTTATAAGTACCACGATCGACTGTATCGAGACGGAGGCGACCTTCCACTACGACTTGATCGCCCTTATGATATTTCTCCACAATCTCATCAGCTAAATTATTCCAACCCACAACCTTGATACGATAAGGAGCTTCGTCATTTCGTCCACCAGCGAACTGGACAAGAAATGAAGCGATCGAGCTTTGATTGTCGGGCGTACGGCGCAGTTCTGGATCGGTTAGCACTTCTGCTATCAGGACAATAGAGTTCATAGGTGATTTATCAAAAGCTTGCGACTTGTTAGTTAGTCATCATAACGCGATCGAAAAGCAATCATCCAAAAATCAAAAAAAGAAACCAAATTACAGGCAAAATCTTGAGTGCAATAGTCTGCATCACAATGTATACTTTTGCTGATTATCAAGCTGCTATGCTGCAATTAGGATTAGTCACGCACCTATGCTGACCGTCAATGAAATCATCATCAGTACTATCATTCTCGATGTTGGGATTCAGTCCGTGATTATCGATAGAATATTTCGAGCAAAACAAGGTAATAGGCGGTGGGAAGAAGTGGAAGAAGAAAACCTCACTCGCTACGAGGCCAACACGTCTAGCGATCAGCCCAAGGGCTGGGAATTTAAAATATTGCGTACTGGCAACAATGGTTTTCGCAATCGTAAGGTTTTAAACAAAGTCTGTGCTGAAGAGGCTCAGGCAGGCTGGATTTTACTAGAAAAACTTGATGATCATCGATTACGGTTTCGCCGCCCACTCACTGCACGCGATCGCGATAATCAGTGCAAAATCGACCCCTATCGCACTCGCTATGGTATTGCTGAGATCGTAGAGACTTGGACAACCATCATTGTGTTATTGGTAATCATGGGTGGTGCAACGGTCTTAGGATTTACAGCGATGAATCGATTTTTTGGTGATTGGCAAACTCGCTCTGTACAAAGCGCTCCTCGCACTGGGGATAATAATGCTATTCGTCAGACTGCTTCGCCAAGCACTAAGCTCACAAATCCATAATAAATAAATCTCCAATAAAATTTTAAAATACGGATTTGCGCTTTTTAAAGTCCACATAGATTTTTAGGGGGCTTGCTTGTCAATCCTCCTAAAAATCTATCCGCAACACAAAAAATCTAAATAAGGGGCAACATATGAAAGCAATTTTGATGACCGCTGCAGGTAATCCCAATGTGCTGCAATTAGCGGATGTTCAAGAACCTACTATTCAATCTCCGAACGAGGTTCTAGTAATTCTTAAAGCCGCAGGGATCAATCCTATTGATACAAAACTGCGAAGTCGCGGTACATTTCAGCCCGATCGCTTACCATCGATTCTCGGATGTGATGGTGCGGGGATTGTGAAAGCGATCGGCGCAAAAGTAAGTAAATTTAAAGTGGGTGATGAGGTTTATTTCTGTAATGGTGGCTTGGGATTACACCAAGGCAACTATGCGGAACTGACCATCATTGACGAGAAATTCGTTGCCCATAAACCACAATCTCTGAGTTTTGAAGAGGCTGCCGCCGCGCCACTAGTCTTGCTTACAGCATGGGAAGCCCTGTACGATCGCGGTAATTTACAACCCGACTCATCAGCCAATGTCTTAATTCATGCAGGGGCTGGTGGGGTCGGTCACGTTGCAATTCAGCTTGCTAAACTCAGAGGCGCAAAGGTTGCTACTACCGTTAGCTCAGAGGCTAAGGCTAGGTTTGTACGCGATTTAGGAACCGATTTAGCGATCGCCTATAAGAAAACTAATTTTGTCGAAGAAGCGCTTAACTGGACAAATGGTGAAGGTGTAGACATTGCCTTTGATACCGTTGGAGGCAAACTGATTGAGCAGACTTTTCCTGCAGTCAAAATCTATGGCGATATCATCACGATTCTGGAACCACCCGTTGATATTGTCTGGAAAATTGCCCGCACACGTAATCTTCGCTTTAGTTTCGAGTTAATGCTCACTCCGATGTTGCTAGGAAATACCATTTTACAAATCAAACAAGCTGAAATCCTCAGTGAATGTGCAGCCCTATTTGACGCAGGAAAGCTCAAAATTCACGTCGGCGAGGTGTTTCAGCTTGCAGATGCATCTAAAGCCCATCAATTGCTAGAAGCTGGCTCAATGACAGGAAAAATCGTTCTTAAAATCTAATTAAAGAATATAACGCATGCTGGGCGTGCGTTACATTTTTTTTGATTTGTATTTACAATACTGCGGACAAATAAAAAAAGGAGACAAAAAAGCTATTCATCGGATAAGGTGCAAGTGTTGAAACAAAACACCAAATGAATAGCATCATCGATATAGTACCGAAGATAGAGAGTAAAGTACAACAGAAATTTCTATCAATGCTG
>CALRWX020000166.1:0-4476 GCA_943371975.1 Pseudanabaena sp. UWO311
AAACAAAAAGGCAAGAAGTTACCTGATTCAATCGCCCCAGAGAATATCCCCGATGTTGGCGAATTGGATGAACTGGAAACATTTGTCGGATCAAAAAAAACAAGATTTGGGTGTGGACAGCAGTAGACCATTTCCGTAAGGGTATCCTAAGGCGATCATAGTGCTGAGACTTTAGAGCCATTATGGACAATAGTGGCGGCATGGCAATGCTATTTCTACGTCTCTGATGGCTGGACTGTTTATCCAAGTTTTATCCCTGATGGTGATCAGATAATTAGCAAGACTTACATGACTCGAGTTGAGGGAGAAAACTCTCGGTTACGTCACTATCTGGCGAGATTGCACCGCAAAACTTTCTGCTATTCCCAGTCTTTAGATATGTTGCGTTACTCTGTGCGGTTGCTGATTCATTATCTTCACGACCCTTCTATCCTTTCTTCCATCTAATTCATACTTTTGCCTGCAACGCCACAGCAACAACTGGAGGTAATTATGAGAAAGGCACTGCATTTGAACAGGTTGTTCAGCGCAGCTTAGCTTCTCTAGGATTTGAACTTGACCCAAACGCTAAAGGTGGTGCTGGAGGTATGGACGTATGCTGTATAAAACCTTACCTCCTTGTTTGTGAATGTAAGTCAGGGCTGAGCATCCCTGGTAACACTGTTTATGAGCTTCATAAACTTGGAAATGTTCACCTTACAAAAGACATCTTTGATTCTGCTGTTAAGTTAATTATTGGACCTGGCAAACCAACTGACCAACTTAAAAAATCTTCTCAAGAGTACAAAATCAGCATTATTAATCCTATGACATTACAAAAACTCGTTGAAATCAAAGCCAAATATGATGGCGCAATTGATTTATTTGAACTCAAAAAATATTTACAAGCAGGACAAATTGACGACAAAATTCATGAGTATATCCAAAAGGTTGAAAGTGAGATCAAACTGCGATCAAAGATTGTAGAGGCGGTCAAAGAATTAATTAATGATCTTGATAGTGAAAAACCTACTGCTCAGGATGTAAAAGTTCACTCCAATGCTACCTTTGCCAGAAATTACAATCCAAAACTAGGAGACCGTTTAGTTTATGAAATCCTAATCGAGCTTTCTTCACCATTGGCGGGATATTTGGGAAGAGTTGTGAGTGATGGGATAAAGGGCGATCGCTTTTACTACTTGCGAGACTTACCGATTTATTCAACCTAATTAAAATAAAAAAACAGCTATGAAACGAGTAGAACTCCTCAATCGCATCTCAGTTAACACAAATATCTGCTTCGGGAAACCATGTATTCGAGGACATCGCATTTGGGTATCCCTAATCCTTGATTTTCTAGCTAACGGTACTAGTATCCCTGAATTGCTAGAAGACTATCCCCAACTGCAACCAGAAGATATTTATGCCTGTATTGCCTATGGAGCAGCTATGTCAAGCGATCGCTATGTTGATATTCCCATCAAGAAATCAGCATGAAATTCAAACTAGATGAGAACATTGGTCGAAGAGGCATAAACCAGCTAAAATTCGTATTTATCAGCAAAGTGATGATTAGAAAATTAACACAGACAATATCTGCATTTGGGAAGAGATAAGGGTGATGGAGAAAATGGCGATCGCTTTTACTACCTGCGAGACTTACCGCTCTGAACTGTTAATTTGGTGATAGATTCCAACTTTTTTGATTATAATATTAAGGTGAGTTTAGATAATTTACCTTATTTTATCGTTATTCAGTACTGATGCAGTTTTATACTTGGAACGAGGCTAAAAATGAGTTATTGCAACGGGAGCGCGGTATATCATTTGAAGATATTGTCGAAGCGATCGCCAATGGATATTTGCTAGATAGCATTAAGCATCCAAACTCTGAACAGTATCCCAATCAATCAGTTTTTGTAGTTACTGTTAAAGGATATGTTTACTGTGTGCCTTATGTTATGGATGAATCCAGTATTTTTTTTTGAAGACAATTTTCCCAAGTCGAAAGATGAGAAAGAAGTATTTAGGAGATTAGTGATGTCAGAAAATTTAATCGCAGATATTATCAATTTGAATTTAGAGCAAGAAGAACAAAATTTATTAGAAAGTATTGAGAATGATGATTGGATGAGTATTCCCAACGTTAAATCTGAAATACAAAGATTCCAAGAGATTGCAAAACAACAAGTTGAGATGCAAAAGCTTGAGTTGCAAATATCCAAACAAGATTCTGACAGGATTTATAATCTGGCTAATCGGCTTGGTTTGTCAGTTACTAACTTTGCTCAGGATATTATTCATAAATATTTGCAAGGTGAGTTAGTTGAGAAAAACTAGAGAAAGCGATCTAAAGTAACTTTATCGTAAGTAGAAGAAATAATGAATAATGATCAAGAACAACTTGTCGAAAAGCGCGTAACTTTCTCGTTAGAACTAAACGGCAAATTCATCCTCATTGAGAACGTTCCTGCTCGCGTAAACGAAGAAACAGGAGAACAATTCTTTGCTCCATCGACCGTGGCACTTTTACAACAAATTATTTTGGACGATCAAAAACCAAAGCGTGTAATTCAAACACCTGTTTATAGCTACGCCGCCTAATCTAAAGCCTGATTTCTTCACCATTGGCGAGAATTTGGGAAGAGTTAAGAGTGATGGAGAAAAAGGCGATCGCTTTTATTACTTGTGAGACTTACCATTAGAAAATGAAAACCATAACTGAGATTTGCTTACAACTTCAGAGAGGAGACTTTGAATTTAGCCGTCATGCCCTCAAACGCACAGTTGAAAGGAATATTAGCGAACAGGAGATCATGCAAATAGCTGAAAATGCGATCATTATTGAGGAATACCCAGATGATAAATACTCCCCAAGTTGTTTGATTTTTGGAACAACTAAAACCAATAGACCTCTTCACTTACAAGTCTCAATGCAAGAATCAGAGATCGTCAAAATCATTACAATATATGAACCCGACCCTAATCAATGGATTCAATTTACAAGGAGAAAATAAAATGAATAAATGTCATGTATGTGGTTCAAAAGAGTTTTCTCAAGAACTAATTAGCGAAGTTTTTTACATCTCTGGCAAACCTGTATTTGTCGAGAATATCCCCTCAACAGTCTGTAACCAATGTGGTGAGCAAACCTTTAGCCGCCAGACAACAGAGCAGATTCGCGTAATGTTACACAGCAAATCTCAACCAATTAGAGCGATCGCAGTTGATGTTTTCTCATTAGCTTAGAATATTTGGGAAGAGTTGAGAGTGATGGGATAAAAGGCGATCGCTTTTACTACTTACGAGATTTACCATGTAATACATAAGACAAAACAAGGAGAAACAACTATGACAGCCATAGAATCCGCTATTTTAAAAAATATTGAAAAACTGCCAGAATCAGTTAAAAATGCCGTGTTTTTATACACTGAATTTCTTGCCAGTCAATATTACAAAGACACCAACCTAGAAACAGAAATAATCTCTAAAAAGCCCCGTTTCGCTGGCTCCATGAAAGGAACCTTCGTTCTACCCCTGCCAGAAGACTTTGGCGAACCATTAGAAGAACTAGAGGAATATATGCAATGAGTTCGATTTTACTGGATACTCATACATTCATTTGGTTATCAGAAGACAGCCCCAACCTGCCGACCTCACTGCGAACAACCATTGAGAATACAGATCAAGTATTGGTTAGCATAGTCAGCTTTTGGGAAATTTCCATCAAACTCAATATCGGCAAAATATCCCTAAAAGACAATTTCTATAGCATTGAAACTAGATTTCAAGCGACAAAGTTTATACTTTTACCAATCTCCATAACCGACACCATCCAACTTTCTCAACTTCCAACACATCACAAAGATCCATTTGATCGCATTCTAATTGCTCAAGCAATCAACAGATCCTTACCTATTGCGAGTCGAGATGTAGCATTCGATGTATACAACGTTCAGCGGCTATGGACATAAACCCACCGACAATAATAAATTTGACAAGAGATAAGAATGATGGTATAAAAGGCGATCGCTTTTACTACCTGAGAGACCTGCCAAGTTAATATATTTTTAGTGAACCTTAAAAAGGAGAAATTATGAGTATCGATACCGCCTTATGACAAGTTGTCATCAATATGCCAGACACACTCAAAATAGAACTTTTGCATTATGCAGAATATCTACTTAACAAATATCCAATAGCCAAAACCGTTGAAGAGCAACCTGCAAAACAACAGCATGGCTACGGTAGTTGGGCTGGTCAAATTTTTATGTCAAGTGATTTTGATGAACCATTGGAAGAACTAGAGGAATATATGTAATATGAAATATATTCTAGATACACATTTGATTTTCGCTCATGTGGGTAAATAGGTGAAAGGAGGGAAAAGAAGACGGCGGAGGAAATCAAAATCAATCCAACGCAAATTGTAAGACCACTCGAACATGGCTACATAGAGATACAAATACTTTTTATGGATACCGCGAAATGGACGAA
>CALRWX020000167.1:0-4430 GCA_943371975.1 Pseudanabaena sp. UWO311
CACTGGGATTTATAAACTGTCGTCCACAGTCAGCACAAATGTGATTTTGCTTTCCTTGCTTAATTCCATTTTTCCTTATGTGTTCTGATCCACACTTTGGACACTTCATCTTTCTTGTTTGAACTCATACTTCATTATGCAACGCCAGATTTTTTACAGAAATGACTATATTTTCTTCGTTCATCATAGGTGCATTAGCAGGTTAGTAATTTAGTGCTTTTCTGTATGGATTTATCAACTGCTCGAATGCAAATAATTTATAACACATTGCCAAACATAACTTTTAAGCGCCCAAAGAGTCTGTAGCCAATGGCAAAGACAAGGTGGCTAATTAAAATATATGTGACCCAAGCCCAAGGGTGAGTAAAGTGACCAAAATAGAGCGCATCTTGATAGCACCAGATCATGTAACTAAAAGGATTTAGGTACAGGATTACTCTAAATATTTCAGGGACTTGTTCGGGAAGATAAAAAATTGGCATGACGTAAATCCCCACCACTGTAAATACTTGTACAATATCCTTGATGTCGCGAAAGTAAGTACCGATCGCTGCCAAAACATAAGATACACCTGCCATGCCAATCATTTGCACAAATACCAGCAAAGGCAAAAGTGCATAAGTAATGGGTAAGGTGGTATGTGTTGCCAAGACATATACAATCAAAATCGCAAAAAATATCCCTTGAGTAATCATCGATGCCAATACACTCTTTATTGGCAGAATCTCAATTGGGAAAACGACTTGCTTGACTAGGCTGGCATTACCTCTGATTACTGTGCTTGCTTTAGACATACTCTCTTGCACAGCCATCCAAGGTATTAACCCCGAAAGTAAATAGGTTGTGTAATCAAGGGGCATTTCCCTTGTACCGCCGATTTTGATTTTGAACACAATTACAAAAACAAAAATGTAGACACCAATTAAAACTAGTGGATGTATTACCGCCCAAAATAATCCAAAAAATTGCCCCTTATAGCGATCAGTGATTTCTCGCTTTGCCATCTCCCATGTCAGAGTCTTATAAGCAGTCAGCAGCCTAAAAACTTCCCGAAATGGTTGGAGATTCCCTGTAAATAGCGATCTCATGTTCATCCTAAAAACTGCTCACACCAACTTTCTAAATTGAGCAACGACCAAATCAAAAGACGACGATTTTGCTTGCCATCAAGATGCTGATCGATTAGTAATTGTACAGATTTATGATCGAGAAAATTGTAAATCTGAGCTTTGGGAGCAGACAATCTCCGTCGGACATAATCTATACTATCTCCCTTAAACCAACTAGCATCAGGAGCAGAAAAACCTTGTTTTTCCCTTTCTGTGACAGTCGTAGGTATATATCGAGAAATAACTTTACGCAACAGTAATTTGCCGTCTTTTGTCTTTTGAAAATATTTAGCAGTTTTATTGCCAAGATCATTCTCATTGAGTTGAATCACTTCTGTGAGATTACCAAGTTTTAAATTTACTGGCATTTTCATCGCGAAATCAACCAAGTCATTGTCTAAAAAAGGCACTCTAGTTTCTAGAGAATGCGCCATGCTCAGTTTATCTTCAACTGTCAGTAGACCATGCAAAAAAGTTTTAGCTTCAAAATAAAGCGAACAATTGACATAATCTTCAGGACGAGACATTTGTAGTCTTGGTTGACGAAAAACTCCTTTAAAAATATCTTTAGTGGAAATATGTTTCACTTGATCCCATATTGGGGCAAGAACTGACTTCGTTTCACCATTAACCAAGAGACGTTGCCAAAATCCATAATATTTATCAATGTAATGTTCAAAATCGTCATTGACTACAGCTCGATAATAACGCCACGGATAACCCGCAAACAACTCGTCACCACCAGTTCCAGACATGACAACCTTGACAAACTTACTCGCTAGCTGTGCTACATAAAAGTTAGGATAACTTTGCCCAACTCGTGGCTCTTCTAAGTGCCAAGCAAGACGAGGCATAACTCGCTCCATGTCTCCTGCTTTTAAAACCATCTCATAATGTTCGGTCTTAAATAAATAGGACATATATTCAGCAGCCTCACGCTCGTCATAGCTAACTTCAATGCCAGATGCTGAGTTGAGATCAAAACCACAAGTAAAAGATTTGAGATATGGGAGTTGCTGAGCTGCGATTGCTGTAATCGAGACGCTATCCATGCCACCACTGAGGTATGCACCTAGCTCAACATCACTGATTAGCTGTCGATTGACCGCTTGACGAAATAGGCGATCAAGTTCTTCAACATATTCACGTTCATCTAGAGGTTTTTCGGGTTCAACAAAATGGTAATCCCAGTATTGCTTGACATGTAATTTTTGACCTGACTCTCGTGACAACAACATTGACGTTCCTGCTGGCAGGAGTTTGACATCCTGAAATAGGGTGCTGTCCGTAAAGAAATTTTGAAATGTGAGGTATTCGAGTAGAGCTGGTTGGTCAATCGTGGTTCGATAACTAGGGTTAGCTAAAATTGCTTTTACTTCAGAGCCAAAAATAAATTTTTGACCCTGAAGGGTGTAATACAAAGGCTTAATGCCATAGCGATCGCGAGCAATGAATACTTCTTGGGTATGGCGATCAAAAATCGCAAAGGCAAACATCCCATTAAGACGATTTAGACACGCTTCACCCCACGTAGCATAGGCATAAAGCAGAACTTCAGTATCTGTGCGGGAATGAAAAGGGCAACCAAGCGCTTCAAGTTCAACACGAAGTTCATTAAAATTATAGATTTCGCCATTGAAACTGATAACAAACCTACCGTTGACTGTGGACATCGGTTGGTGTCCCGCTGGGGACAGGTCAATAATTGCCAAACGTCGATGTCCTAGCCCTACACCACCTTCAATAAACTGACCTTCGCCATCAGGACCACGATGAGCGATCGCATCGGTCATTTTTTTTAAAATGACCGATGAAACAGGCTCACCGTCAAAATGGAAGACTCCAGCAATTCCACACATTAATTATTCTGCCGTAGTAATAGTTTATTTATTTTTAGAAATCTATATTTATAACTGAAAATAAAATCTACATTACACCTGAATCTTAATTTCTTGAGATGGTTTATAAACTGCTCTACCAACTGATTCTCCATGAGCATCATAAGGTACTATGGTGATGTAATAAAAGCCAGACTGTTTAATATTAATTTGTGCAGTTTCTACACTGGTTTTAATTATTGCTATTTCATGCGGAGGCTCTGTATAAAGTAAGTCCAACATTTCTGGATGCCAATCTTGATGATCTTTACTATAGTAATCTTCTAGGCTCCCTGATTTCAATACTTTACGCTTATTATCACTAATAGCATTATTCCAGCCACGAGAGTATCTTGACACGTACACTTTATAGCCAATTAGATCTCCATCCTTATCTTCAGAAGGAATCCACTCCATATTTATCCTAAAGTTATCTTTACTGTTCTTTAAAACTTCAATATTTTTGAGAACCGCTACTCCTGGACGGTAAAAATCCTTGATATGCCCTATCTTACGAAATTTATCTTGAATTGTTTTATAGTAATTCCAGCCATAAATCGTATTTACTTCTTCTTCCTCTGTAGCAGTTTTTTCATAATACAAAGATAATGATGAATCATAGTTAAAATAATAAGAAGATGGATAAAGGTCAGATTCAGATACGGGTTCCGACATATATTTGATAACTAATGACTCGCCAATTCAAGGATGAAATGCAACGCCTAGAGATCTTTGCATAAAGGGACTCATAAGGATAATCTGATGATAATCACAACAATCAGGAAATCCTCATGAGCTTTAAGCATCTTAGCACAATAGAAAGAAGCGAACTTTATAAATTGCGAGTAACAGACCAGCTATCGATGTCCGAGATCGGTCGCCGCATGAATCGAAACAAAAGTACGATATCAAGAGAGCTATCGCGCAACACAGATGAGCGGCACAGAGTCTATTTACCAGATACGGCGCAGGAAAAGATGAGCACACGCCGCAAACAAGCAAAGGTAATATTTCAGAGTGTCAGTGCCAATACGATCTCTGAAGTAAAACAACGATTGGAGCAACACCACAGTCCAGAACAGCTAGCAGGTAGGATGAAACTGGAGGGAGTAGGTAAAATCAGCTATGAGACGATTTATCTGATGATCTATGCTAACCATCAAGAGATGGGAATATATCAACAATATCTAAGGCAAAAGCAGAAGCGACGACGACGCAAGGGTCGGAACCAGAAGCGCGGTGGAATCCCAAATCGGATTGGGATCGAAAACCGTCCCAAGATCGCGGATTTGAAGACAGAGATCGGACATTGGGAAAGTGATACCGTAATCGGCTGCAATCATACGGGTATTGTAGTTACGCATGTTGACAAAGCATCGAAGTACTTACTTGCTGGTTTAGCAAAAAATAAGACGATGGCAGAAATAAATAGAGTGACGATCAA
>CALRWX020000168.1:0-4207 GCA_943371975.1 Pseudanabaena sp. UWO311
GAGTATTTTGCGGTCTATTGGTGCAAGAAATTATCCTGATTTGCTCAATTCTCTTGAAGATGCTTTTAATAGTCTTTCTAGTTCAGATTTTCTCTCTTGGTTTACTCATTCCTGCTACTGCACCTCACTAGACTGAAATTTGCTATATAATTGCTGCATACGCTGAAGAATCTTGGTGGCGATCGCTTCCCATGTAAAGTATTCTTCTGCATAGTCACGAGCTATTTCTCCCATAGGCGCTAATTTTTGCGAATCTGCAATCATCGCGATCGCTTGCTTGGCTAAATCCTGATAGTTGCCATTTTCATGGAGAGTGATAAAGCCTGTGGATGCTAACTCGCGGACTCCACGAAAATTAGAAGATAAAATTGGTTTACCTGAGGCTGCGTAAGCATAGAGCTTAATGGGAGAAAATCCAATATTAGAAAATTCCATTAAAGGCAAGAGAGCAATGTCAAAGCAGTTAATGTATTCGTTGGACTGCTCATAGGGAACTTCATTCATGAAAGTTACATAGGGCAGATTGGAGTAAGTTTCCTTTAGGTAGCCCAGATGCCTGCCACTACCTACCACCAACAATCTTACATGGGGATATGCTTCATAAATAGTTGGCATAGCTTGAATAGCGAGTTCGGCTCCTTTCCATCGTTCAAGATCACCAATCAAACCCAGATAGAAATAATTAGGATGTAGTCCATACTTTTGCAAAGTCTCTTGTCTAGGCAAGGGATAAAAGATTTTAGGGTCAGTGCCATTGCCTACTACTAATATTTTTGCAGTTGGTAAACCATGTTCAACTAGTTTTTCTTTGATACCATCTACAACCGCGATCGCAAAGGTTGCTAACTTAGCATCCAGTAATTGCAATTGCTTAATTAGATTTAGCCAAGGACGGGCTACGCCCATCTGTACTAATTCATCAGCAAACCAGCCATTTTGTTCGGTGACAATCTGGCGAAATCCTTTGAGTCGTAAAGTAGCGATCGCTAAGGATGAAATCACACTGCTTCGCAAATAGACCCAATCATAGTGATCGGCTCTTTGCCAAAGGATTGTGAAAATTTGGGCGAGGCTATTGAGACTGGTCTTACCAATAGGGATTTTGCGGGTTAACGATGGTGTAAAAGTGACATGATCAAAAAATTTCTCAGCGATTGCTTGATTTTTTTGAGGATCATCGGTACTTGGGACAATTGCATCAACGCGATGTCCTGCGCGGCGAAACTCTTTAGCGATCGAGGTGAAATGAACGGTTCCCCCATTCGGTAATGATAGGTTTAAGGTAGAAATCATCAAAATTTTCATAGGTGTTTTATACATGAACCTCAAACACCTTGATCCAGCGACTAAGGCTAATCACACGCCAGATGACCCCCTGCATTCCCTTGCCATCTACGGTGGCTTGAAAAATTTGCTGCACAAGATTGGGTTGTAACCATTTTTCTAATATGGTTATAGCTTCTTGTAACTCGAGTGCAAAGCGATCGCGTAGACTATGGCGCATCCATTGCAATTCAGGAGTCACAAAGCCCATTTTGTCCTGACGGGTACGGATCGGTTCAGGTAAAATGCCACGCATAGCTTCGCGTAAAACAGCTTTAGTTTGTCCTTGCTGGATCTTGAGCGTATCGTCAAGGGAATAAGCAAATTCCACCAGACGATAATCTAAAAATGGGACACGGGACTCGACTGAATGAGCCATGGAGTTGCGATCTTCCCAATGTAAAAGCATCGGCAAACTAGTAGCAGTCATTTGTATATGGGAGAGCGTATGAATTGACTTGGGTGGGGCAAGGGCTAATTTGGCGCTCGATTGCGGATCAACTCCTAGCGATCGCAAATAGTTAGCATTTAGCCAACTAGGAACTGCCGTTTCTGAGCCGTAGCCCAGTAGACGGCGTAATGGTTGACGTAGCCATCTTGGTAATAGTGGCTCAATCATCCGTTGAATTTCCGTTACATTTTGGTAACGCCGACAGGTAATAATTTCACGCACTAATTTATCTAACTGCCAGCTACTGAGTAAATGTGAGAATAGAGCTGCATAGAATTTGGTATAGCCACCGAGTAATTCATCGGCTCCCTGTCCATCCAGCATTACTTTGACACCAGATAAGCCAGCCTGTCGAAATATACACCACTGCGCGAAAATACTAGTTGAGCCAAAAGGTTCATCTTGTTGCCAAGTCAAGCGATCAAGTTCTCCAAATAATTCGTGAGGATCGGGAAATATAAAATGAGGCTGTACCTGAGTTTGGTCGATCGCCATTTTGATATATGACCGCTCATCATAGCGCAGGTCGTCAAAACAAGAAGAAAAAGTTTGAAAAGGGATATTGCTAGATGATTCGCGCCTTAGGCGATCGCTAAGACAGACAATTGAGGTGGAATCTAGTCCCCCAGACAAACAGGAACCAACGGTAACATCTGCTCGCAAGCGTAGTTTTACAGAATCTCGCAGCAAGTCTTGCAGTTTTTGTTTTGCATCGGACATGGAAGTTTTTTGCTGTTTAGATGGCAATTGATACCACTGTTTGACAATGGGCTTACCAAAATTTTCAGCTTGGAGATCGCAATTAAGTATCAGATATTCACCGCCGCGCAATTGCCAAACCCCTGCAAACATTGTCTCCCTAGTATGATCGAGCATCCCATAGGCGAGAAAATCATAACAGCGTTGGGGATTGGCTTGCGCTTGCCAGTGGGGTAGTTTCGTAAACTGCTTGATTTCTGAGGCGAAGGCGATCATATTGGGCGATCGCTCCCATATATATAGTGGCTTCACCCCGAAGCGATCGCGAGCAGCCCACAACACTTTTTTATCACTGTCCCATAGTAGGAACGCAAACATACCATTAAAGCGATCGAGACAGGCATATCCCCATTCCTGATAGGCTGCCAAAATCATTTCTGTATCTGAATGACTACGAAATTGATATCCCAGATTCACAAGTTCCGCAGTCAATTCGAGGTAATTATAAATTTCGCCGTTATACACAAGCCAACATTGTTGATCGTAGCTAGGCATCGGTTGATGCCCCGCCGATGACAAATCAATAATCGATAGCCTCCGATGCCCTAATCCCAAACCATAGGCATCGTCAAAATAGTAACCACTGTCATCGGGACCTCGGTGGGCAATAACTTGTGTAAAAGTCTGTAAAAGCGATTGCTCTACAGATTTTTGATCTCGATTCCAAATTCCACTGATGCCGCACATTAAATATTTTGATTGAGGTTGTTAATAAAAGCGAAAAGAACAAGTGAGCAATGACTTTAACTAACTTTTCGGGCGACAAACCAATAGTTTTGGCATATCCCTGAAAATATGCTCGAAAGGATATCGTCCATGGTATTGTAGAGCTTTGCTAGTTGCGTGGAGTTTGAGATTTTGGGCGGTAAATTACCAAGCCAATTTCGAGGTAAGAAGCCATAAGCCCGCAAATCTAATACATCTAAGCCTGACTGTTGACAGAGAGCATAGATATCTTTAGGTGTATAGCGATACTGATGATGAAATTTATGAGGAATTAATCCTGCGATCATCTCGATCCAACTAAACTTATTAGGTAAGTGATAGCAAATAAAATACCCTCCAAGCTTCAGGATGCGGAAACATTCCTTTAGACTCTCTACTTCATTACCACCTGTTTCACGGACATGTTCTAAAACCCCTACTGACAAAACCGCATCGAAGGTACTATCTCCGTAGGGCAGTGTAACTGGTTCTCTGTCATCACCTTGAATGAAGTGATAATCACTACTCTGCAAGCGCTTTAAAGACGGACAAGAACTAAAAGCAAACCCTGAAGCCTTATAGTCTGATTCAAGCAAGAAATAAGAGCAATGTCCGTTACCACATCCCCAGTCCAAAATCTTCTCCCCTGTTTCAACGTAACGTAGTAACAAATTATAGAGGTGCTTATATTGATAGGCACTGACTAAGCTTTTGAACTGAAGAAGTTGATAATTTGGATTTTTAGTTTGCAAATTCACAAGTTCTGCCAAAATTGCGTGTATTTTTTGCTCGATTACTCTCATTTATTTTTGATCGCGGAGTTATAGCAAATTTCAGTCTAGTGAGGTACAGTAGCAGGAATGAGTAAACCAAGAGAGAAAATCTGAACTAGAAAGACTATTAAAAGCATCTTCAAGAGAATTGAGCAAATCAGGATAATTTCTTGCACCAATAGACCGCAAAATACTC
>CALRWX020000169.1:0-4099 GCA_943371975.1 Pseudanabaena sp. UWO311
GCAAAGCACGCGCTACATCTACCCGATGCGTAAGTCCTATATTTATATCACCAATATCCTTGAAGAGTTTTTCTTGGCTCATGGGGAAGAATTGGCAGATCGGGACTTTGATGATCAATTTACGGGAGTAAATCCTCGCTATCCTTTGATAGCTGATCTCAAGCATCTAATGTTACGGCATATCACGGCTAAGAAGTTGCTAAAAAAATCTTGACTTTCGCTAAAAATACTGATAGTGATATCAGCATTAGCTAAGAAGCCCACACTGTAACTGTAATCTGGTCAGTGGTGTACATCGTCACAACCTGCCTCACTAGAAAATCGCGCATGAACCTTAAAATAATCAGTTCTCAGGAGCCATTATTTCCCAATAGTCAGGCTAAAATTCTTTTTCAGAGCAATTTAGAAGATCACGCCTTGCGAATAGTGGTTCAAGCTGCTTTAAAGATACAGACAAATCTTCTGAAAAATTCTATTTCCTATGCTCAGTCGGTGAGTGGTAGCCTCATTCTCAAAACTACGATCAAAAACACCTTAGAAACCCTTACTAAGTATACTGCGGCGGATGAAGGAAGTATCTTTTTGATTGATGAAGATGGGGTAATTATCGAAAGTATTTTGGCAAGGGGGGCTGTTACTCGCGATTTTAAAGATTCACTAATTTCTAAGGTTTTAGATGATGGTTTTGCGGGTTGGGCTTTGCGGCATCGCCAAATTGGAATTATTTACGATGCGATCGCTGATGATCGTTGGGTGCAATTGCCCAATCAACCATACAAAGCTCGCTCTGCTCTGGCAGTTCCTTTAATTTATGGAGTTAGCATTATCGGGGTGATTACGCTGACCCATGCTCAGGCTAACCATTTTGATGAGGTGACGGCTGTATTGATGCAATACAGCATGGAAAGTATCGCCGCTATTATTCTCAACGCTCAAATCCATGCAGAGTATAGACCTCTTGGGTCTTAAAATTTGGAGAGCCTTAAATTTCTAGTGAGCTAAGGTTAAAGCTGTATAAATTGTCCAGCCATCGATTGCCAACATAAATACCGTAAATACCAATAAAATAATGTACATCCAAGGCTGAGCAAGAGGGCGTACATCTCTAGTATCAATACCTGTACGCTCTTCAACCTGTTGCACTAACTTTGCAAAGCCAACTACACGCATTGGCAACAAATAAGCCTGATCGGAGTTTTTACTCACAAAATAATAAACAATGCCACCTTGCCCTGTGATTCTAGGCTTAAGCGCTTTGATATCCTGCCAAGCCAATGACCAACCTTTACGGAAAATACTTGGAAACCATTGGGGATAAACCAAACTAATGCCTTGTTCATCAAGAATTACGCGATCGCTCAATGCCCCATACAGAAACAGAAAACCGATCGCTAAGCATACACTGAGCCATGATGCAGGAATTGCTGAATGAGTAAAATTGCTCAAAAAAGGCAAAGGGACAGTCAGGACTAGATACAATAGCATCAAGGTAATTCGGATTAGCGGCGAGACATGAAAAACATGGCTTGATGTTGAGTTTTTGGAATTAGAGTTTGTTCGCACTTCAGGAATAAATGTCATGCTGCTGTTAGGTTTAATCAGACTGAATTTTTTAACTATTATAGCGATCGCTATTCCTATGAGCCGTGATTTCTAGGCGATCGCATCAATTTTCTATCTGCTAAAAGGTGTGCTGAAAGCGATCGCTTTTGATGAAGTCCTCCAACGCAGTTAGGCTATGTGGGAGTAGCTCGTAAACGGATACCGAGTGACTGTATAACTTTTAGAACAGTGGCAAATTCTGGATTACCTTGGAGTGACAAAGCTTTATAGAGGCTTTCGCGTCCTAAGCCTGTTTCACGCGCAATATTTGTCATTCCCTTGGATCGCGCAATATCTCCTAATGCGGCTACCACTAAATTAGGATCGCCATCTTCAAGAGCCGCTTCAAGATAGGCTGCCATATCTTCTTTGGTTTCCAGATGTTCTGCTACATCCCAAAGAGTAGTTGGAACTTTGTTCATGAGATCTCCTATAGGTTTTGTGATAAATCTATGGCTGTTTTGATGTCTTTATCTTGGGTACGTTTATCGCCTCCCGCAAGCAACACGATGAATGTATCCCCTCGTTGGATGAAATACACTCGATATCCTGAACCATAATCAATGCGAAGTTCTGATACACCTTTTCCTATCGGTTTCACGTCACCAGCATTGCCCATAGACAACCGCCGAATACGAATGTCTATCCGCGCTCTAGCTTCAGGATCACGAAGTGATTTAAACCACCGCGAATAGATTTCAGTTTCGCGAATTTCAATCATGAATCAAATTGTATTCCATGGGATACGGAAAAACAAGCACTTTCTACACCGATAAAGTTATAAAGGTGATCGCTATTACTATGAGTCGTGTTTTTTAGGCGATCGCTTTTTATCATTTACAAGACCGCGATCGCACTCAAACTTCGCAAAAATTTGGTAGGTTTGATTAAGGAACGCAACCCAACAAATTAAATGGTATTATTAATTCGTTCGATGATCGAACTAAATGGTTTGCTGTACGTGATCCCCTCAGACAAAGAGAATTTTGGCAGCAGACCGAGCCATCCCTGCATCTGAATGTCCTACTTTTGGAACCTTTACCAGTTGCCAGTTGAACTTTACTTCCTCTCTTTTGGCAACCTCTTGGGCAACTTTGAAATAGTTCATTCCCCGCTCAAAACGGTTCAAACCTTGACTATCCGCTTGCGGAGTCTTTAGTAAGGGAGCGTTACGATTAGTATCCTCTGTGCCTAGCATCAGGACGAAGTTGCGATCGAAGACCATAGAGGGGATTCCCGTTTGCAAAGGGGTTCCTCCCAGTCCATAGGGATAGGCGATATCTGGCGTTGGGAAGGTGTAAAAACCCGGATTAGCGGCGATCGCCCGTTGGTATCGTGCTTCGGGCATAAATAGAATAAACCGATGGACGAACTGCCCACCCGCAGAATGCCCAAAAAGGTAATATTTCTGAGAATGGTTTCCTGAGATTGCCTTAGCATAGTCGAATAACTGTTCAATGATCGTAAAAGTCCATTTGCTTTGAGGTAAGGGATGTCTTTGTCCATCGAGAATGTTGCCCTCATTGTAACCATCACCAGGATATTGGTCTGCGGGAAACTCTGGAACTAATAAAAGAAAGTTGTTTTGCTCACTATAGGATGCCCATGTGTCCCGGTAGTCTCGTGCATTACGCTTGATGCCTGTCATAACGATCACAATGGGGCTATTCGGTTGTAGATTTTGTGGTTGGCTCGTCCAAACTTCAATTGTTTGATGCTTTTTTTTCGGGTTAGGAGTAAAAGTAAATGTCCCTAGACCCATCGGAATTTGGCTTTTGTTACCTGCGAAAACTCCCGTGCTGCCTACTGTAATAAGGCTCAATGAGGAACCTGTCAAGGTCAAAAAATGTCTTCGTTTCATACCTTATTAGTTCTTAAGTGCGAACCCCGATCTTGTAGGTTGGGTTAAGGAAAGCAACCCAACTATGGGAAATGATAACCTCTTTGCGGGTTACTGCGTGCCGTCCCAAGCATGATCGCCGATCTCGCAAGGAAATTGTAAATGCGTTTTTGGCTATTGGACAACTACTTTCTACTAAAGCGGCTAATTCTATCTTTTTTAGTCTCAGTAAATCGATTGAAATTGCATCTTCAAATATTGGGGCTTGTTCTGAAGAGGAATTACCAACAATTGGGTTAAGCCGTTCTAAAGTTGCTTACTGTCGAAGTTTGGCGGTTGCAATTTTGGAAGAAAAAATCAGCCTAGAATCGTTTGACAAGCTCTCAGAAGCAGCGATCGCTTACCAACTTCTCCAAATCAAAGGTATTGGCAAATGGACTGTAGAGATATTTTTGTTATTCTGTCTGCATCAGCAAGATGTCCTTCCCGCAAACGATCTGGCAATTCAACTATCGCAGTTTTCAATGAAAAGAGGACATAAGGTAGTATAGAAAAGCAACCAAAAAAGGACAAAAAACATGTCAGGAATATCGTTGGATTTGCGGGAAAGAATAGTAGAGGCATATGAACAAAAAGAGGGTTCAATGCGGTGCATTG
>CALRWX020000170.1:0-3931 GCA_943371975.1 Pseudanabaena sp. UWO311
AGTGCGATCGCATCAGTTGGATCAACAATTGCTGGAGGTATATCGAGAATACTTTGAATCCTCGATATACTGACTACTCCCCTCTGATATGTCACCATCACAAAACCTAAAATCGCGGTTGGGAAGATCAACCTCTCTACATAAATAATCAGCGTTAATAAATCACCAATCTTAAAGGTTGTATTAGCAGGATTAGCAAGCTTTTCACCCCCAAACCAAATCAGCACTAGAAAACTAATACTGGCGATACCACCTAGTAATGGAAATAGAATATTGCGACTGCGAGCCATGCGTAAATTAGCTTCAAGTAAGCGATCGCTAAGATTACCAAATGCATCGCGTTCATTCTTTTCCTGTGCATAGGTTTTGATCAACGCCATCCCATTGAGGTCTTCTTGCAGTAATGAACTGACTTGTGATAGTTGTTCCTGAACTTGTAATTGTTCATCACGCAACTGACCACTAAAACTCTGGACAATTAATAACATGATCGGATAAACCGAAATTGCTAACAAAGTTAGTAGAGGATCGATCGCTACCATTGCTGGCAACGTCAGGCTATACACAAATACTGAGTTAATAATACTAAGTAGGGCAAATCCCATTAAGCGGCGAATATTTTCAACATCGCTAGTGACAATGCTAATAGTTTCCCCCGCCGAATTGTTTGCAAAATAGCTCGGTGGTAGCTTGAGTAGATGCTCGAAAATTTGTTGCTTGAGACTAAACTCTATTTTGCGCCCGATTCCAAAAATCCAGACGCGAGATGCCATGCGGATGATCCACATCAATGATGATAAGCCAGCGATAAGCCATACATATTGCATCAAATATTGAAAATCACCATCTTTAATTTTGGCAAGATCATCAACTGCGCCCCTAATCAGCGAGGGAATATATGTACCAAAGACGTTTGCTAGTAGTAGGGCAAATGTACCAGCAGCTAAATCACCCAAGTAAGGACGGAGATAGTTTTTAAGATTTTGAAATTGCGATCGCGCCATAATACATCTATAGTACTTTATTTTAGCAAAAGCTTACCTAGCAAGCTTTTGCTAAAATAAGAGCCTTTGCTACAATCAAGCCAAGATTGATAGGTTGCGTATCACCACTAATCCTTGCCACAAAGTCTAATCAATCCGTCCCTTACGGTGCTTACGATTCAAAATCGTAATGAAGCCCACCGTTTCTTCGCGTTTGCTATATGGTTTTCAGTGTAAACACAGTTATGCAAGGTAGGAGCAATCTAATTGCTCTTTGTATCAGCTTCATTGAGACTCATGCTAGGTTCTCATGATTTATTCATCCAACACTATGTAAGTTTTAAATCCAAGGTGTCGGAATTGAACCGACATATCAACGATTATGAGTCTATGATACTGTTACCTAAAAGCCTTTTATATATAGGTTTTGGATTTTTATTTAAACTGTCATAGTCATTTCATAGTCAAAATAACTTTATGGATAAATTATTCAATATTTCGATCGCGTTGCTCGCCTAGATTTTTTTGGGATGATTATGTAACTGCAATGGGTGACTTTAGATTTTCGGTTTGATGCCCTGCTAATATCCCTAGAGCAATAGCCGCCAAAAATAATTACAACTAAAGTTTTTTGTTAATTCATGGTGATACAAAAATCTGAACTATATAGCTCGCTCTGGTGGAAATATGATGTTTTTCATATTTATTGGCGCGTGTTGATAAGCATTTGTAGAGAATGGGTGTGAGTTATGAATAAGTCCTTACCTCAATTACCTTACATTGGAGATATTGAAACTAAAGCTGTTTTGAAAAAGTTGGCTAATGCCCATCGTGCTTTAGCTGAGTTGAAGGGCGTAGCTGCTAGTATTCCTAACCAAAGTATTCTAATTAATACCCTTGCTTTACAAGAGTCTAAGGATAGTTCGGCGATCGAGAATATCATTACAACCCATGATGATCTTTATCGCAGTGATAGCTTGACAAGTAGTTTTGTAACCTTGGCGGCGAAGGAGGTTCATAACTATGCAACAGCCCTTCGTAATGGTTTTGAGCAGGTACAGCGTACTGGATTGATAACGAGTAATGATATTTTGCAAATTCAAGCTTGTATTGAGGAAAACCGAGCTGGTTATCGTAAGCTTCCGGGGACAGCTTTAAAAAATGAGCAAACAGGTGAGGTTATCTATACACCTCCACAACATCCTGAAGAAATTCTTGCTTTGATGGATAATTTGGAGAAATTTATTAACGATGATGATTTGTGTGATTGGGATGTGTTGGTGAAAATGGCGGTAATTCATCACCAATTTGAGAGTATCCATCCTTTTTATAACGGTAATGGTCGCACTGGAAGAATCATCAATATTTTATATTTGGTTAAGCAGGATTTATTAGGCATTCCTGTGTTGTATCTGTCTCGCTATATCAACCAAAATAAGTCTGAGTATTATCGTCTGTTGCAATCTGTGCGGGTAGATGACGCTTGGGAGGATTGGTTGCTATATATTTTGAAAGGAATTGAGCAAACTTCTCGGCAGACTACACAGTTAATTATTGATATCAAGTCCCTGATGCAGCAATATAAACACAACCTGCGCCATCAGTTACCGAATATATATAGTCAAGATTTGATTAATAATCTATTTCGCCATCCTTATACCAAAATCAACTTTGTGACGGAAGAGTTAAAGGTGCATCGAAATACGGCTACAAAGTACTTGGATGAACTGGTACGCATTGGGCTTCTTTCTAAGCACAAAATTAGTAAAGAAAACTTTTATTTAAATGATGCCTTGTTTGCGTTGTTGCAAAATGTGGGGCATATAGGATCGGAAGATGCAAGTTGATCATGGCAATATGCCCACAAAAATGCGATTTCTTGTGTATATTGCTATGGTCATGCACAAGAAATGTATGTAATCGCTTAAAGCCTTACTATGTAATGGTTTTACCGAAATTTAATGGCTGAAATTCAGATACTTTATTCTAAAGACTCACAACCCCACTTAAGGATAGATAACCCATCGGCACGGTCAGCTAATGGACGATATGTGCTGAAATGCCCATTTCATGACGACAAAAAAAGCAAATACGCTGATCTCGCTTTAAGTGTCCAGTGCCAAAAGGCTCCGATCGCCATTGATACAAACTAAGGAAATATCTGCCAAATGCAATATCCAATCACGCCCAAAGCGGCGATCTTAGGGATGAAAAATAATATGCGTAGGTATCTGAGTTTTGATTTTGGTTTAGCAGATTTTAGTTCAATAATTTGAGGCGATCGCTGAATATTTGGCTAGACCCTGAACAAAATATGAGGTTTAATAGAGATCCTTGTTATTCGCTAGGGGATGCGATCGCTTAAAAACTGATATGGCAAAGCAAACTAAACAAAAAAGCATTGAAGAAACTCTATGGGATTCGGCGAATAAGTTACGGGGTTCGGTGGAGTCTTCGGAATATAAGCACGTTGTTTTGGGGTTGATCTTTCTCAAGTTTGCGAGTGATAAGTTTGAGGAGCGGCGGCAGGAGTTGATCGCTGATGGTAAGGATAAATATTTGGATATGGTGGAGTTTTACACCATGAAGAATGTGTTTTATCTGCCTGAGATGTCGCGTTGGGGTTATTTGATAGAGAATGCGAAACGGGCTGATCTTGCGCTAAAGGTTGATACAGCTTTGTCTACGGTGGAGAAAAATAATCCTTCGTTAAAGGGGGCTTTGCCTGACAATTATTATTCGCGGTTGAGTCTGGATGTTAGTAAGTTGGCTTCATTGTTGGATACGATCAATAACATTAATATAGCGGTTTTCAAATGAGCGTGATACGAGCATCACATTCATAAAACCAGCCAAAGAAGTCAGATTCGGAGACAGAATTGAAAGCGAGAGTGATAGCCTCATGAAGCTGTTCAGTGGTTCTCGGAGCAATCGAACGCAGAATGGAT
>CALRWX020000171.1:0-3743 GCA_943371975.1 Pseudanabaena sp. UWO311
TCACTATCTGGCGAGATTGCACCGCAAAACTTTCTGCTATTCCAAGTCTTTAGATATGTTGCGTTACTCTGTGCGGTTGCTGATTCATTATCTTCACGACCCTTCTATCCTTTCTTCCATCTAATTCATACTTTTGCCTGCAACGCCGAATAGCTTTTTTGTCTCCTTTTTTTATTTGTCCGCAGTATTGCTACAACATAATTATGAAATACCCACTCCATACAGTTTCTAAACCCGTGACTGGCAGTGCCGCAAAAAAACTAGCAGAGGCAATTAAAAGCGGCGGATTTGTTGCGAATGAGTCTGCTCTAGCTTTAGTGAAACGCATCATGGCTCGTCGTCAAGAAAGAATTGATACCGCCAAATAGTAAATTTTCTGGTATTGACTTCTCAAATTTACCAATCGAACATTTAACCCCTGACCGCAACATTACTGGGCAAGGCTTTCGGTGTGTAAGGGATGAATTTGTCACCTATTGGAGGAAAGGAAGAATTCAGCGTGAAGTAAATGCTCGAATTAGCCATTGTTGGATTTTGCGCTGTGAAGATAACTTAGCGGGTTACATTACCTTACTTACTGACAAACTCGAAGTTGACGAGCCAATTTTAATTGATGAAGGAGTACAGTATCAGACATTCCCAGCAATCAAAGTCGGGCTATTAGCCGTTGATCGCAGAGCTAAAGGAGCAGGTCGGCGATTACTAGAATGGGCAGTCGAATATATTGCTGAGAATATTGCACCTCATGTAGGCGTTCGCTTTATAACAGTAGATGCTCTCTATGATTCAGACACAACTCCTCCCTATGACGCATCTGGATTTTACAAAAAATTTGGTTTCCAATTTGTCGATGCAGAAGAATCTTTACCACCATCCGTTCCCTATCGCACCATGTATCTTGATCTCAAACCTTTATTGGATGCCCTGAGTATCTAAATTTAGAGGTGATCGCTATTTGATTTTTCGTAGAGGCGATCGTGATTTTGGGTTTTGAGAGGGGCGATCGCTGTTTGATTTTTTATGGAGTGGTGATCGTGATATTGGGGTTTGAGGGGGCGATCGCATCCAAATTATGCTGCACTAGCCATAAGCCTAACTGACGGTCTATCCGCACGAGTTGGCAAACGGAAACGACTCATTGGCAAAGTGGCAACTGAAACCGTATTGCCAAGCATATCGAAAAACTCAACACTATAACCAGTTTCTAACCCAATTACATCATGCCGTTCTACCACCGTTCCAATATCTCCCGCATAAATACCTTCTTCAGGCAAATTAATTAATAGAATTACATCTGAATAAAGTGGAAAATTCATCACAGCCTCCAAATATTGCTAATCAGGAACTAAAGTAATTAAGCGAGCAAAATCTGTACCTTTATCTATTTGCCATACAGGCTTAACAAATAACTCTCTATTTATCGGAGTCAGCAGATTTGCACTAATTTCATACCTCACACCATACGCAGTTTCTTTAACTACATTAGCATCTACCCCAAGATGAAATCTACGGATGTCAGATTCTAACTGCTGCCAATTTTCTAGTGAATATCCAAACATAATCAATAGTTTAGCCTTTGTCCCACCGCGCTTATGCTCACTATTGAGCAAATATTCAGTTAGCTTTGACTGCTCAATGACTGCGCGATCAGTATTTGGGATTTTCATGTATTTCAGCGTGTATCGCTTTATTTGAGATTATCACAAATAGGGCGATCGCTATTTTATTTTTCTTGAAAAGACAATATTTCAGCCATTAAATTTGTTTTTTGCTAGACTACATACCAATACTCATTACTTTGAGGTTATTTATGAGATCAATAGAGCTACTTACGAAAGAATTATTATCTCTCCCTAGTATTTCTAGAGCGCTATTAGCAGAAAAACTAGTCGAAAGCCTAGAATTTGACACCGATCCAACTATCCAAGCTACATGGGCAGCCGAGGCAAAAAAAAGACGGGATGCAGTCCGTGATGGTTCTGTTCAAACAATCGAAGGAGAAGACGCTCTAGCTCAGATAAGGCGGTTACTTGCGTAATGAAGTATGTATTTCACCCCGAAGCACTGGCGGAATATTCTGATGCAGTTCAATATTACGCTGAACAGAGAACGCAAATCGCACAAGCCTTTATCAATGCAATTGAAGATGCAATTTTTAGAATTAGAGAATCTCCTAATCGTTATCCCGCAATTGACGAAGATATTCGACGATGCATGACAAGGAAATTCCCCTATGGAATTCTTTACACCATTGAGCAAGACTACATTCTAATCTTAGCCGTGATGCATTGCAGTCGAGAAGTTGGGTATTGGAAAAACAGGAAATAAGGGGATCGCTGGTTGATTTTTGTGGAGTGGCGATCGTGATGTTTGGGATTGAGGGAGCGATCGCTGTTTGAATATTGTAAAATCAAATTATGAGTAAGAAAGATAAATTACTTGAACTCCTAAAAAATAGCCCTAACAATGCGACGTTTGGCGACATTCGTAAACTTTTAGAGCTAGAAGGTTTTGATTTAGATAGAATTACAGGCAGTCACCATATTTTCAAGAGAAATAAAATAGTTTTAGTAATCCCAGTCCATAACAACCGCGTTAAGTCTGTATATGTTAAATGAGTCGTAGAACTTATTGAATGAGAACAGTCATGATATATCCAATAGTGATTTATCCATGTGAAGAAGGTGGTTTTGTCGCTGAAGTTCCAGCATTAAAAGGATGCTTAGCTCAAGGTGAAACCTTAGAAGAAACCTTGCAAGAGTTAATTACAGTGAGAACTTTGTGGCTAGAGACGGCAGAGAAACATGGACAAAAACTTCCAGATCTTGGAAATGCGATCGCTAGAGTAAGAGCTTTAAGTGCGATCGCTGTTTGATTTTGCTACTTAATCAGTTCCGTATTACCGATTGGACTTTTGATGTTAATGATTTATCGGTTGACGATATTCAAGCTATTTCTTCTCAATGTCAACAAATGGGTTGGAGTTTCACGTACAGCAATGTCCAATGTCATATCAAACCAATTCATCAAGATAAGGCTAATGGCTTGCTGTCGGTTCTAAATAACGTGAGTTCGGGATAAGGATAAGGACAAAAAAGGAGAAACCGATAAGCTAAAAATAAGAAAAACAAGTTCAGCGAGGCAACTCCCATGACTAATAGTTTAGAAGCACTTTTCTGCAATGTCGATGATTTTTGGCAAAGGAATTACATAAAGTATGTTTTATATACAAGTTTTGTTGTGTGATCCTAACTTGTGAAATTATGATATTCTTTACCTGGCATGTAATATTATAATTTATTATGACTTTATCTGACAAGATATCATAATAAATTATAATATTACCTAATTTTTATTTAAGGTTTATCTAGAAATAATGATTTCCTTTAAAAAATATAGTTAATGTCTCGCAGGACCCTTATATTCTTTATGTCATTCTTGGTATTGTTATAGAGATGTCGGTTTTTCCTTAAGCCAGAAACTAATAAGGTTTTTGAAAGAATTGTTTTTTCAAGGCTTTCAAATAAATTTTAGTTAATACCGTTCATATTTATTGCTCCAGTGTGAGGAACAGAAATCCATATGTCTAAATCAAATGAAAAGAAAGCTCTAAGAAATAGCTTTCTAACTCCAGCAGTAATTACTGCAACCGTTGCTGCTTCTGCTTTTTTAAGTGGCGGTGCTAATGCTGAAACTAAAACTGCTGAAGTAACTCGTTCTGCAAGTGCCGACACAGTGGTTGG
>CALRWX020000172.1:0-3727 GCA_943371975.1 Pseudanabaena sp. UWO311
AGTATTTTGCGGTCTATTGGTGCAAGAAATTATCCTGATTTGCTCAATTCTCTTGAAGATGCTTTTAATAGTCTTTCTAGTTCAGATTTTCTCTCTTGGTTTACTCATTCCTGCTACTGTACCTCACTAGACTGAAATTTGCTATATAAAACTCCTAAATATCAATACCAAACTTACGAACTCGTAATCTATTAATTTCAGATTCAGCAGCGATTTTTTTCAATGCTTCTATAGTTTTTTCCGCAATTTCTTTATACTGATCAGAAAGATCAACAAATCTATTAAATTGCAAACAAGTATTTATATAGGGATAAATATGTTCAGCTTGTAAAGATTTGAACAAACTATAGTATTCATCAGTGGTTGTACTGGCTAATACAAATATATCATTCTCAATCCATCCATTCTTGCCAGCAATACGTTCAAGCACTTGTTTGGCACTTTCTTTGGTGGATAATTCTTTATATATATCATTAAATCTATGTAGTATTTCAGGATCGATAATATCTCCAAAAAAGTTATTGCTTGCAAGATCAAATAATTTTTTTTCATCCATTCTTTCTTGTATATAAATATCGATAATCTCTGAAGCTTTCTTGTCTTCACCAAGCTGTCTAAATAATGTAACAGTGCCATTCAAATCATTTGTTGAAATATATTTAGTGTTCTTTTTAAAGCTTTCGTAAATGCCACTAATTACATCATCTGTATTATTGTCAAATGTTTCATGATATAAATTCCAAGATTCTTTAAACGAACCTAATGATCTTGATGCAATTATTTCTCCATTCTTTTTCTCTGCTTCCCTTTTAAAATCTTCCTCAATGAAATAGCCTGCACGGATAGATTCTGCTAATACCAAATCAAAACTATCGGTATGATTATAGTTATAACTATGTAATAATGAGCGCCATTTCTTCTTTTCTTCGTTATCGTCTTGAGCTGCACCAATTCCTAAAAAGTTGTAACCTAAATGTGTAGTAAATTCTAGAGGCGGTATATCTTGAACACTCTTAGAACAGTAATGACAGTAGGTAAATAACACCAATGAATGAATTAATTGCTCTCTGAGTTCTTTCTCATATGAACTAGCTAAAGGTATAGATAGCTCAACCAGTTTCTCGATTTTTTTAAGTACACGTATATTCTTAATTCCTAATTTTGGAGTTAGTTCTTTTAATTTGTCAGACTCATAACTATTTTTCTGAAATGCAATTTCAGCACATTCAGTTGCTGTCGGTGCAAAGATTATCTCAAGATCAATTACCTTTTCTTTGTATTTTGAATATTCCTCTAGTCCATCTTCTCCATCATTCAGTAGTATAGTAACCTTACATTTTTTTTGCTCTTTTAAGAGAGAGATAAGCCCAAGTATATCTCTAATATCAAGCGTTCTTCCTTTCCTTTCAAGATCATCTATACATATCAATGTTTGATTTATATAGAGAAATGAAAAGGATTCAATAACAGGAGTAAATCCCTTAAAAAAAGGGATGTCTTTGAATGCCATGAAAGATTTTCCAGTAAAGTTTTTAAGTAAACTAGAAGTATTTTGTTTTAGTGTCTCTATACTGGCTCCAACTCCTATCAATTCACGATCTACAATATTTTCAAATATTGCATGTTTAAAAGCATCTAAGGAATTAATTCCAAACATTGAAATATAAGAGTATTTTTTCAGTGAAACTTGACCCTCTTTTTGAGCATCTGATAAAAATTTATTCCAAGCATAGGTTTTACCAACTCCCCATGCTCCCTTAATTGCCATCACTTCTGGCGTGTCGTGACTAATAAACTTATTTATTTGCTGTTTAATTGTTTTAATCGACATTTCTTAATCCAATCTTTAGTTTAAAAGATTATTTATTATATTTGTTTACACTTGAAAAAACATTTTATTTAGTTCTAAAAATCAAGTTACGCATTGATTACAAATAAAAAATATTAAGACTAAAAGTGAATGCTAAAACGAGTGTTTTGAACAAAATCAAGACATTCAATCAGATCATCACCTTGCCAAGTTCCTCCATGACGCAATAAATCGCTGGCTTTTTTATTGCGCTTCAGTGACGGAATACGGCGAAATTGTTTATTACCCCCATCCTCTTTAGACTCAATCGAATAAAACTACTAACCAAGAAAAGACGCTCTAGCGGTAATTGAGCTATTTGATGTTCAACTTTTTCTCGTAACTCAGAGTAAGTCATACGCACCTCCTTGGGTTAGGTAAAACAATAGCAAACCCATTCTAATCATTATGTCATAGCTTATTTGATTGCATTAGCATGGTACATCGATCGCCTAAAAGCTATAATCAATCGCAAGTCTATAAATTTTTGTAAATATGTCGTCTCCAACCCCTGACGTACCAGCGAGCGAGTCTCGCGAAGCCCGTACCCGCCAAATGCTCGGAATGAAAGGTGCGGACATTAAAGAAGCTTCGATCTGGAAGATCCGCTTGCAATTGATGAAACCGATTACATGGATACCCCTGATGTGGGGCGTACTCTGCGGCGCGGCTTCCTCTGGCGAGTTTACATGGTCAATTGAAAACGTATTGCGATCGCTACTTTGTATGCTCATGTCAGGCCCCCTACTGACAGGCTATACCCAGACAATTAACGATTATTACGATCGCGAAATTGACGCAATTAACGAGCCTTATCGTCCGATTCCATCGGGAGCAATTCCCCTCAATCAAGTTATTGCTCAGATCTGGATTTTGTTGCTGGGTGGCATTGGTGTCGCGGTGATCCTCGATATCACCGGAGGTCATGCCGACTTTATCATGACCAAATTAGCGCTGGGCGGCTCATTCGTTGCCTATATCTACTCTGCACCACCTCTGAAACTAAAGCAGAATGGTTGGCTGGGTAACTATGCCCTCGGAGCCAGTTATATCGCGCTACCTTGGTGGGCAGGGCATGCACTCTATGGACATCTCAACTGGACAGTCGTAGTTGTGACGTTGATCTACAGCTTCGCAGGTTTAGGGATTGCGGTAGTTAACGACTTTAAGAGCGTTGAAGGCGATCGTGAATTAGGATTGCAATCATTACCAGTCCTCTTTGGGGTGCAGAAGGCAGCGTTAATATCGGCAACTGCGATCGATGTTTTCCAAATTGGGATTGCGTTGTATTTAGTCACTGTCGGACAGCAACTATTAGCGAGTTTAATCGTGCTATTAGTAATTCCACAGATTACCTTCCAAGATATGTACTTCCTGAGAGATCCACTTAAAAATGATGTCAAATATCAAGCCAGCGCTCAACCTTTTCTTGTGATTGGGATGTTAGTCGCAGGTATTGCAATGGGACATGCAGGGATTTAAACAATAAGGGAACGCTTAGCGTTCCTTTATTGTTTTAGAGTAAGTAGCTCCTAAAGGGTGATTTTTGTAAGCTTGTTTATTGGTACAGATCAATAGGCTAATCGCACCGATACATCAATGAGACTTTGCCAATATTTATGATCAAACCTCAACTCCCACAGCCGATCGCTACAAGAGCTAAATCTCTCAGTCATAAATCAAGGAATAAAGCCTTAGGTGCTGTAATTAGTGCGCCAATTACGCAATGGTATAGCGGTTTTCAAATGAGCGTGATACGAGCATCACATTCATAAAACCAGCCAAAGAAGTCAGATTCGGAGACAGAATTGAAAGCGAGAGTGATAGCCTCATGAAGCTGTTCAGTGGTTCTCGGAGCAATCGAACGCAGAATGGATT
>CALRWX020000173.1:0-3676 GCA_943371975.1 Pseudanabaena sp. UWO311
AAGCTTTCATTCGTAAGCATAAACCACGTTCTCGTGAAGCTTTAGATAATGTTGTTGCTCAAGCTTTGGATTCTGTATCCCTTAATGATATTTTGGGATGGTTTTCTGAATCGGAAACTCGTACACTTATTGACTGAAAACTGCGATAGGCGATCGCCTTTAAAAGATAGATTGTTGATGCGATCGCCTAAAAATCACGACTCACAATAATAGCGATCGCCTTTAGAAGATAGATTGTTGAGGCGATCTTTGCGAAAAGTTATTAGTTTGTTCGCCAATTGAATTAGCGTTATTATTTCGGGTAAAATAGATTGAAAATAAAAGAGTCTATATGCCAGAAGTCACAAGATTTTACGGGATAACTATCAAAGTGTTTTTTGGAGATCATCCACCTCCACATTTCCATGCAATTTATAGCGATTTTAATGCTTTGATTGGCATCACATCCCTAGAAGTCATCGAAGGTGATTTGCCAAGTCGAGCTGAAAAGCTAGTAATAGAATGGGCTACGCTATACCAAGATGAACTTCTGAATATGTGGAATACTCAAGATTTTTGTAAGCTGCCGCCTTTAAAATAACTGAGATATTTATTATGAAGCCGCCTAAAATTATTTCTGCTCAAGTCATTGGCGATCGCATTTTATTGATTGAGTTTAGCCAAGGTGAATTCAAGAAATATGATATTTCTAATTTGCTAAGTAAAGAGATGTTTGCTCCATTACGGAATCTTAGCTTTTTCAAAAATTTTAAGATTGAGTCGGGTGGTTATGGTTTGGTTTGGAATGAGGATATTGATATTAGCGAATATGAACTCTGGAAGAATGGAGTTATTCTTAAAGATGGAGAAAGTCTATCTATATCTCTAGCAACGAAAACATTTTAGAGCGATCACCTAAAAATCACAACTCACAATAATAGCGATCGCCTTTAAAAGATAGATTTTTAATGCGATCGCTGATCTTGTTTGCTGTATTAATGAAGTACGACGCACCTTATTTTTGTTCGTATTGACACTGACTTGAACACAGTTACAATTTTTTAGCTAGACTACTGAGTAATAACTTTCAATCTGGGAGCAGCCGATGCTAGACACAGCAACACTTGAGAAACGCTTGATAAACCTTGAACAAGTAGTTTTTGATCTTCAACATAAATTTGAAAGTAAGCCTAGCCCCGAAAATTGGCTCGATAGACTCATAGGTTCAATCTCTGACGACTCAGCTTTTCTTGAAGCCCTAGAATATGGGCGTGCATTTCGGCAGTCTGACAAACCCATTGATGACGCTGGCAAATAATCGTGAAATATTTGCTCGATACCGACCACATCAGCTTTCTACAGCGCCGTTCCAGTTCAGAGTTTATTCGATTAACTTTGCGGATGTCACAACATTCGCTCTCTGACTTGGCTTTATCAGTTATTAGTTTTCATGTGCAAGTAATTGGCGCTCATAGCTTCATCAATCGCGCCCAGACAAATATCGGTTTATATTGAAGATGATATTATTTTTCTAAAGAGAAAGGGTAAATCATGACTAAAAGTAACAGCTTTACAGCCATTATCTACAAAGAAGATGATATGTACATTGCCGAATGTCCAGAAGTTGGCACAGTCGATCAAGGAGAAACAATTGAACAGGCGATCGCAGGATTAAAAGAAGCGACTCGGCTGTACTTAGAAGAATTTCCTCTTCCCAAAACGTCACCTAGATTTGTGACCAATATTGAGGTTAGCTATGCCTAAAATGCCACGAATCTCAGCCAAAGAAGCAATTCGTGCGCTAGAGCGCTATTGAGTGGGGTACTCAAACAAGCGCGAATTAAAGTAGAAGATTTTATCAATAATTTGTAGTGCGATCGCCCAGAAATCACGACTCACAGTAATAGCGATCGCCTATCGCCGCTCTAATTTCATAGTGGTTTCATAATTTTATGACAGTATAGTTTGACGTTTAATCTGCTGTAATAATCGAATCACCATGCTAAGTTCCATCATAAAATGGGCGATCGCCCGCCGTTGGTTGGTGATTGTCGGAGCGATGATTCTTAGTATTTGGATATTTCGTACAATCGGCCAAATGCCTTTGGATGTATTTCCCCCCTTTGCACCACCGCAAGTTGAAATCCAAACCGAAGCCCCAGGATTAGCGCCCGAAGAAGTGGAATCACTGGTGACATTGCCCATTGAGAGTGCTATTAATGGCACTGCTGGCGTGAGTGCGGTGCGTTCTTCGAGTGCCGCTAGTATCTCAGTCGTGCGCGTGATTTTTAATTGGGGAACTAATATTTATCAAGCTAGACAGTTGGTAACGGAACGATTACAGTCTGCTCGAAGTAAATTGCCAGCATCGGTCGAGACTCCACAAATTGCTCCCATTAGTTCGCCAATCGGCACAATTCTTACCTATGCATTCACATCGAAAAATAATGACTTAATGGAAACGCGGCGACTTGTTGATTGGCAAGTCACTAACCGACTGTTGGCAGTACCAGGAGTAGCACAGGTCATTGTTTTTGGTGGTGATGTGCGTCAATATCAAGTGCTGGTTGCTCCTGAAAAATTACAAGCCTTTAACGTCTCACTGCAAGATGTATCTGATGCAGTGGCGGCGGCAAATGTGAATGCTCCAGGGGGATATTTGATTACGCCCGATCGCGAAAAATTGATTCGCGGTATTGGGCGCATTGGGGATATTGAGTCGCTTAAACAATCAGTAATTAAAGCTCGTAATGGTGTGCCTGTAAGAGTTAGCGATATTGCCGATGTGAAAATTGGGGCGGCGGTGAAGCGTGGTGATGCAAGTGTAAATACTCAGAAGGCAGTAGTAGCAATCATCAATAAACAGCCGCAAGCGGATACGCCCACCGTTACCCGTGCCGTAGAAGCTGCCATGAATGAGTTAAAAGTAGCACTGCCTGCCAGTATTCATGTTGAAACTACTTTCCGTCAAGAAGCCTACATTGATGCATCGATTGAAAATGTCAAGGAAGCCTTAATCGAAGGCAGTATTATTGTGGCTTTGGTTTTGATTCCGTTTTTGATGAATTGGCGGAACTTAGCCGTATGTTTAGCAGCTTTACCTTTGTCTTTGTTGATCGGCGTGTTAGCGCTCAACTGGCTAGGACAAGGCTTAAACACGATGACCTTGGGCGGTTTGGCAGTGGCGATCGGTTCGGCAGTGGATGATGCGATCGTTGATGCCGAAAATGTTTATCGTTGCCTACGCGAAAATAAACATTCCGACAATCCTCGTCCCGTTTTAGATGTGGTTTTTGATGGCTGTCAGGAAGTACGCGATTCCGTATTTGGAGCCACGATTATCACAATTGTCGTCTTTTCACCGATCTTTGCGCTCACGGGTGTAGAAGGCAGTATCTTTATCCCAATGGGTTTTGGGTACTTAGCCGCAGTATTAGCATCTAGCTTTGTGGCGCTCACGGTTACGCCTGCTCTCTGTGCAATTTTGCTACCTCATGGACATTTACCTGAACGTGAACCTTGGGTAGCGCGATTTTTCAAAAAATTATATGGCGTTGCATAATGAAGTATGAGTTCAAACAAGAAAGATGAAGTGTCCAAAGTGTGGATCAGAACACATAAGGAAAAATGGAATTAAGCAAGGAAAGCAAAATCACATTTGTGCTGACTGTGGACGACAGTTTATAAATCCCAGTGA
>CALRWX020000174.1:0-3640 GCA_943371975.1 Pseudanabaena sp. UWO311
CGCACCACCAAAAATCCGCCTCTTTATTTTACTGCGCGTCTCTAATGCCACGCCTAATAAAATGTTTTATGTACATATTTGTAGAAGAATTTAGGTTGATCACTATAGCTAAAAAACCTTTTCCAGTATACTCCTCAGCTTTTGTCAAGCACAAAAACAACCTAAATCAATCTTTTGGGAGGTGTACTTTATTGCATTTTGTGTGAATTTTGACATTACCAACATACAAATGTACTAACCTAATAGAATGTTAGGAAAATATTAAGGTTGAGGCAAACCATCATGTCACCTGCTATTGTACGAGTTTTTTGGGACTCAGTTAACCAAGCACAGCCGCATCTGTTGTTAAATCTTGACGATGCTGGACTTATGAGTTGGTTAGTTGATCAAGTTAAGCAACGATCTTCTTTGGACTCTTGCCAGCAAAATGATCTCAATCACTACATTAGCGATCGCTTACCCTTGATTCGCGAAATGGCATATCAAAATTAGTAGTTAATTAAATTAGTAGTTAATTAAGTCCTAATCAATCTCAATCTGTTTTTTATTAATTGTTAAGCTACTATTGAGCTTCAATCGCTGGAGAATCGTTTTTAAGCGTTTCTATCGATGTCATACTCTGAAGTGTTAGGATACTTTCCTGAGCTTTGTAATGATGAATAGCCATTAATTTCATCGCTCCATAGACTATTTACAGTTATCTCTAGCGGATATTCTATCGTATGGCATCTGGAAGAATTATTGACCTGTTGCGTAGTGGTCACATTAATGACTCCTACACTATTCGTGGTTGGGTGAGGACTAAGCGAGAAGGTAAGGGGATAACCTTCTTGGAACTAAATGATGGCTCATCGCTACAGGGTCTACAAATTGTTGTGCCTCAGACAATTGATGAATATGAAACGCTAATCAAGCAAATAACGACAGGCGCATCCATCGAGGTGTCGGGAACTCTAGTGGAGTCTCTGGGTAAAGGTCAAAGGGTGGAAATGCAAGCGATGGCGATCGCGGTGTTTGGCACTGCCGATCCCGAAACCTATCCTTTGCAAAAAAAACGTCATTCCATCGAATTTTTAAGAACAATCGCCCATTTACGACCACGTACCAATATGTTTGGTGCAGTTTTTCGGGTGCGAAATGCCTGTGCTTTTGCCATTCATAAATTTTTTCAAGAACGTGGTTTTTTGTGGGTACATACGCCAATTGTGACTGCTAGCGACTGTGAAGGTGCTGGCGAAATGTTTGCTGTGACCACTTTTGATTTAAATAAGGTCGCGGTAACTGGAAAACCTGTAGATTTTTCGCAGGACTTTTTTGGTAAGCCCGCCTTTTTGACGGTGAGCGGTCAACTTGAAGCCGAGATTATGGCAACTGCCTTTTCTAATGTCTATACCTTTGGTCCCACATTCCGAGCCGAAAACTCGAATACTTCGCGCCACCTTGCTGAGTTTTGGATGATTGAACCAGAGGTTGCCTTTTGCGATCTCGAAGGGGATGCTGATCTTGCTGAAGACTTTCTCAAATACATTTTCAATTACGTGTTAGAAACCTGTCCTGAAGATATGGAGTTTTTCCAAGAACGGGTGAATAATCAGGTGATGGTGAATGCTCGGAAAATCGTCGATGAAAAATTTGAGCGAATTACCTATACTGATGCGATCGCTATTCTCGAAAAGAGCAGTAAAACCTTTGATTTTCCTGTGTCGTGGGGCTTAGATTTACAATCGGAGCATGAAAGATTTCTTGCTGAGGAACATTTCCAAAAGCCTGTTATCGTAATGGATTATCCTTTGGGGATCAAGGCTTTTTATATGCGTGTCAATGATGAATCGGCAAGCGATCGTCAAACCGTGCGAGCGATGGATATTCTTGCTCCTGGAGTCGGCGAGATTATCGGTGGTTCTCAGCGAGAGGAGCGCCTTGAAGTTTTAGAAGCAAGAATTCGTGGTGTCGGGCTAAACCCTGAGGATTACTGGTGGTATCTCGATCTACGTCGTTATGGCACTGTGCCTCATGCTGGCTTTGGGCTAGGTTTTGAGCGTTTAGTTCAATTCATTACAGGGATGAGCAATATCCGTGATGTGATTCCATTCCCACGTTTTCCTCAAAGTGCAGAGTTCTAAAAGTAAACCGCCCTTTATACTTTGTGTGCAAGTTCGCCCATGATGTAGGTTGAGGTGATCGCGCGATCGTCTCCTATAATGAGCGTGGCAAATAACAGATCAGAGATTTCTGCAAGATTAGGCGGATTTTCTAAATCGATTGGTTTATTTCTTAACGCCATAATTGTTGTTGAGCGGAGATTTAGCACTACAAAATCTGCTTCTTTGCCAATCTCGAAATTCCCCAATTTATCCTCAAGACATAATGCTCTTGCACCGCCCAAAGTGGCCAGAAATAGGGCTTGAAAGGCAGATAATTTTTGCGATCGCAACTGTGCGACTTGATATGCGGCGCAACCAGTCTTTAAAATGGAAAAGCTTGTTCCCGCTCCCACATCAGTGCCTAGCCCCACTTTCACAGGAGTTTTCTGCGACTTTGCCTTTTCAATTTTAAACAGCCCACTTCCTAAAAACATATTTGAAGTTGGACAAAAAGCGATCGCGGATTTTGCCTCAGACAATCTCGCGAATTCCTGATCGGTAAGCTGCACCCCATGAGCAAAAATCGATCTTTCCCCAACTAAACCTGCGCGATCATAAACATCAAGATAGCCTTTGCTCTCAGGAAAATTTTCCGCAACATAGGCAACTTCTTTCTTGTTTTCCGATAGATGCGTGTGCAAATACACATCAGGAAATTCTTTTAAAAGCTTACCAGCATTAGTTAATTGCTCTGAAGTTGATGTAACGGCAAATCGCGGGGTGACTGCATAGAGTAGGCGATCACGTTTATGCCATTTCTCGATTAACTGTTTTGTTTCCATATAAGAGGACTCGGCGGTATCGAGCAAAAAATCTGGGGCATGGCGATCCATCATCACCTTTCCCGCAATCATTCGCAAATTGCGCCGTTGCGCTTCCTCAAAAAAAGCATCCGTCGATTGTGGAAAAACAGTCGTAAAAACTAAAGCCGTAGTTGTGCCATTTCGCAATAATTCGTCGAGAAAGACGGAAGCAATTTCCGACGCATAATTGCGATCGGCAAATTTCCTTTCAGTGGGGAAAGTGTAAGTACTCAGCCATTCCAATAGCTGCTCCCCGTAGGAAGCTATCATTTCTGTCTGTGGAAAATGGATATGGGTATCGATAAATCCTGAAACAATGAGGCGATCGAGATAATGGGTAATAAGAAGATCTACATACTTGTTTTGCAGATCTTCATAACTCCCGAAATCCGTGACTTTGCCATCCTCAACTACTAACAAACCATCGGGAAAGTATCGAATACAGTCAGCCTCTGGCGCATAAAATGGATCGGAGATCGCATCTAGAAAACTTGCCCGAAATCCTTTTATGGTCTGATTTTGCATAGCTTAGATGGTGTAAAAAATTAAGCGGGGATCAATATTTTGGTGATAGTACTATTATCAGCTTTTTCAAACTGCGGCATCGTCATAAAAAGTACAGAAAAACAGCTATAGCCAAGTAAGTTTAGACATACAACCCATAAGAGAGTTGCGGCGCTAAGCGCCGCAACT
>CALRWX020000175.1:0-3560 GCA_943371975.1 Pseudanabaena sp. UWO311
GTTTTATTGTCATTGGGTTTCATTCTTTGCCCAAACTTATGCAAACATGCGATCGCACTAATTCTATTTTCACCGCTGCTGGGTCATTGCCATGACCATTTGTACTGTCAGGACTGAGATATTGACAAGGGTTGGGAGTTTGTCGGTTCCAGAATAGATTAGTGGCAGTTCTGATTGTTCCCAAACCCAGATTTGCTTTCGCTGAATATCAATTAGCCAAGCGAGTTGAGTCCCGTTAAGCAAGCAGTGCAGGATTTTGTTTTGTAGCTCTAATGTGTTTTGGTCAGGGGAGCGAATTTCAATCAGCCAGTCTGGCGCTCCTTGCAGTGGACCATCAACATCTGTAAGCCGATCGCTTTTAACTACGGTAATGTCTGGGACGGGGGATAATGGTGGCACGATGCAACGAAGTTCTTGGATGGCTTCGTATGTTTGGGTTTGGCTGTTGATCGTGTTAACTAGGTTGCGCTGAAGGCGAGAATGAAACAGTGTTGGCATCGTCTTTTGTTGGGCTTGCCCGTGGATAAATTCCCAAGCAGGTGAGGTTTCAATGTTAGGCTGCTGGAGAAAAGTGTCTAGGGGGCTAGCGATCGCAATAGTTTTCATAGTTGCCTGAGATACACCTGCGGAAGTGCAAGGTGTTTTTAGTTTTATTGTAGTTTAAGAACTTAGATATTGAGAAATCTCAGGCAGTTTTGATCTCCGAATCGCACCAGCAAAAAATCAACAACTAGAACGACGATCGCAATATATACAAGATTTGTTGGTGTTGGCTTGAAAAGTGAAATCAATATCTAGAAAGGCGAATCGCATCAGTAAAAAATCAATGACTAGAACTGCGATCGCGTTCGCCTATTGCCAATTTTGAAAATGCGAAATTATAAAAAGTAGGTTGAGTGGAACGTCAGCGATACCCAACGGTTAATCACATTGTATATAATGCCTGTCGGGTTAAACAATGAAACCCAACCTACGCGATCGCACTAAAGCGCAGAAACTTTAAGGCTTGGTAGAACCCACTTTGCATTAAGACTGGCAAGAGCTTCGACAGCTCGGCTACTACGAATAGTGGGGTTGAGCTGTAGGGCGAGAAAGGTTTCAACCCATTGCCGATCGCATCCTCTCACTCTCGGCTGGACTTCCTAGACTTTTGTCAGTCAATCAGCACAGGGACACTTACGTTACTTACAGAGAGAGCACCTTAATGGCTTTTGCGGTCTCAAGATATAAAGTCTGCTCAGGTTTAAGTTTCTTGAGCAATTCCTCTAACGCAGGCAGAGCCCATTTCACCTTAAGTTGTTCGAGCGCGACAATAGCTCTGGAACATCTTGGTGTTGCAAAATAATCCAATTGAAATATCAGAAAAACTTCCGACCAGTTACGGTCATGCTCCTCCAGAAGTTCAATTAAATTTGTTGCGAACGGGTTTTCATAATCAAAAAATGAACTTGTAATTATTGAAATAAAATCCTTTGGAGCAGAAGACTTATAAACAAGACCGATTGCTTCGGGACTTTTCCCAGAAGCTAAAGAGGTAAAAATGAAAACTGCCTCGGCAGAACCCTTTTGCCACAACAAACTAACCTTTGACAGAAGTTGTAGATCAAGAACGCTGAGAGGAGCAGCTAGATTACTTCTTCCTGAAGAATCAAGCTTTAAAGCTTTAAGTTGATAGAGATCGATTAGATTATCAAGTGCCGTTGATCTAACAGCGTAATCCGAGTCCTCTAATAGATTCAAGAATGTTTTTTCCGCATCCTTCCCCTTAAGTTCAATCGCAGCACCCAGTCTGATAATCCAATTTTCCGAAGTTGCATCTTCTTTAAGCCCTTCTGAGAAACCTCCCAACAATTGCAATGAAAGATTGGCAGAAAATCTTATCCATGGGTTTGAACTTTTGACAAGTTCATTTATTATTTCAATTCCATTATTCAAATTCAATAATCCTATTGTAACAATTGCCCTAGTATCACCTTTCTGCGCTGCATCAAAAAGTGCCCTCTCAGCAATTACTTTTTCATCAGGCAATATATCTGACCATCCTGAAATATCGTAACTGTCTTCCCTAGGCTGGTAAGATCCAATATTATCAAGAAATATCTTTAAACTTTTTTTACTCATTGTATTTAAAAAATATAAATTCAAAATATTTTTAATCAAACGTTTCTACGCTTCCGGCAATAGCGCAAAACACCTATTTCCTTCCGCCAATACAGCATCTCGATCAGGTCCCTTCGCCCAAACACCAGGAGGAAGCCCTGGCATTTGAACTCCGTCGTAATCTATAGAAGGATCATTTTTAGTTTTCCGTGCTACTGAAATATAGGTTACGCATTGTTCCATTGTCTTACCCACTCCTTCAATCCCTTTTTGCAATGCTTTGGATTCAATAGCTTTAAAAACATTACCCATAGCTGATGTCAATTTCCCTCCCGCATATACTTCTACTCTTTTTTCCCCAGTTTCCATTTCCATTGCAACCATTTCAGCATACCCACGCGAGAGGGCTCCCCAAAGGATTCGATCAACCCATCCTTCACCTACCAAAGATCCTAAGCCTTCCAGCAAGGTGCCAATTCCAGAGGTTCCCAGAGTTAGTTCGGCTTTTTCCTCTGCCATTTTTTTGCCTTCTGGTTCTGACCAAAAGCCAAAAGAATTGGCTTTTGTAAACTGGGAAGAAGCAAGATTAGACAATTCAAATACGGCTGCATCTAAACAATTCATCGCTTCCGTAAATTGTGGATGACTTAAGTCTACCCATCCGCTTGCGTCCTTCTGGAGTGACGCTTCTTTATTCGCATTAACAACGGATAGTATTTGAGTCCAAACTCCTAATCCCTCATCGTGAGAAACAGCATCATTATTGGCAGGATGAGTACTATTAATTAAATCTATCCTAGATTTGAATTTCGGATACAAGGGGTGAATTTCAGGAGCATCCTGACCAAATTTCCAAGATTTGGCTGAAGGATCATTTTGCACCGTATCATGTTTTGTGGCACCTTCTTGAGAAAAAACTTTAGCATCTTCCCGTTGAACAACAGCTCCATTTTCACTTGTCTTCTTAATGTTTTTAAGTGGCGATCGCTGCACAACCCCACCATTCTGCTGCACCACATGGGTCAACTCATGGGCGATTAACTCTTGCCCACCTCGACTGCTCGGCTCATAGGCTCCTTGCCGAAAAAATACATCTTGCCCCGTTGTAAAAGCTTTTGCCTGAATCGATTTATTTAATTGGTCAGACTGCGAATCTGTATGAACCTTTACTCCACTAAAATCTGCCCCCATCGCTTGCCCCATTGACTGTTGCAGATTTGCATCTAAAGACTGTCCGCTACCCCTAGCACTTTGAATCGAAGATTCGAGATCTGCTGAAGCTGTACCACCAGCGATCGCCTCCTTACGCTGAATCACCTTAGATTCAGATAAGCGTTGTAATTTTTTCTGTACAGGATTATTAATTTGGCTAACAACCTGTGAAGCTACGCGATCGGCTTCTTGTTCGTATTTATCACCCACTTCCCCGATTTCTAGTTTAGCCTGAACATTAGGGCTAC
>CALRWX020000176.1:0-3467 GCA_943371975.1 Pseudanabaena sp. UWO311
TCCTTTCGCTGCTTCCAGCGCTATTTTGGCTTTGAATTCTGCACTGTGTTTTTTTCGTTGCATTGTTTTTATTCTCTCCATACTTTCTTGGTGATTTCTGGCAGCTTTTCTATCTTAATCTCCTGTCCGATTTATAGGGAGCATTATAATTCTTGCTTTTTATCTGTCCATCGGCTGATGGTTTCTGCGATGAGGAGACTGCCGCCACCTTTGAGGGTGCGATGGGCTTCTTTGAGATAGTCAGCGTAGTTTAAACCCATAAGGGATAGGGAAAAGATGGCGACATCGAGGGTTGCATCTGGGAGAGGTGTGTGGGCGATGTCACAGGTTTGTACTTTTGCGTTGATGGCGATGTGGTCGAAGGAATGGACTTGATGATTGGGAAGTAATTCGGCTAGTTTGGCTTCACCGCAACCGAAGTCACCGATCTGGAGATTGGTATAGTTTTGGAGTTTTTCGGCGATTTTTTCGTAGGGGATTTCTTGCCATGTTTCACGGGCGGCGCGATAGAGGTGGTGGTATTGATACCATTCTTCAGGATTTGCTTTGAGGCGATCGCCTGTGGTTTGGCTATAGGAATTATTGAAGCGGTTGTTCATCGCCGAGAAGTCACCAAAGCGGCGTTGCAGGATTTTGGCGATCGCTTCGGGTAAGGGGACGCGCAATTCTTCGCGTTTGATTTCGTAGATGTCGCCACTTTCGACGCGATCGATCCATGATTGCAGTGCTTCTCCTGCTTTTTGGAGGACGACTTTTTCCGATGCGAGTTCGCCTTTGGGAATTACGCCATCGATCGCGGTGTCAGCGAGGGATTTTTTCCATTGGATGCGACTCCATCGGTATTGGCGATCCCATGACCAGATGTCGCCTTGATGGTCGAGGATGACTTGGGGAATGATGACTTCTACTTTGGCAAATGCTGACTTTTGGCGATAGATGCGTCCGACTAGTTGCTCGTATTCGGCATGAGTCCAAGGGAGGCTGGCGATAATCAGGCGATCGCATACATATTGCAGTCCATCTACGCCTGTACCGATGGGAGCCGTGCCGATGAGAATGTCGATTTTTCTGGCGATGAATTTCTGTTTGGCGGCATCACGTTCTTTGGTGTCTTCTACGCCTGTGAATAAGCCCACCTTGTAACCTGCGGCGGCGATCGCCTTGCGGAGTGGTTCGACCATGCAATCGACATAGTGGGTATAGATGAGGGTTCCTGTTTTGAGATGGGCGATGATCGTGTCGATTTTGGCTGAGAGGAGGATTTGCTCGACGGCGAGGGGGCTGGTTTTGATGGCGGCGATGAGTTGGGGGCGCAGGTGTTCGCCTGAGATTTCGGGAAAGCTTTCGGCGATCGCATAGCTTGTAATTGGAACGATCTTCGGATGCCATAGAGTATCAATTTTTCTTGCATGGCAAGGGCATTAGCGATCGCACTGAAGTTTAGCGTAAAATCACATCTAGATGGCACTTATGCCCTTTACTTTTTAGCTATTGAGTAAAATTATGGCAAAGTTAACGGTTGACTTAGAAACTTCAGCAGATGTTTTGGGAACTACGCCCGATCGCTTTTTGGCATGGTTAAAGCGCGAAGATTTGTATAGTTTGCTCTATTTCAACGATACGCCGCAGATTTCTATTTTTACGCTGGCAAAGATTCTGGATACTACGCCTAGAGAATTGGTTGATTTTTTAGAAGAAACTGACTTAGAAGATCGTTTAGATTTGCAAGATGCTCTGGATGCGATCGCGGAGTCAGAAAGATTAGGGGAGCAGCCAATTTTTTGGGAGTCAGTGGTGGGAGAGTTAGTTTAGATGTCTTATGAGGTGCAAATATTGCCAAAGGCGGCTCAACTAATAAAAGTTTTGTCGATTAAAGCACGTCAGGATATATCGCTTACGATTCGATTCTTTAAATTTTTAAGTAGAAGATCAGCAACTAGTAGTTTCAATAGAGGAGTAAGTTCTTCAAAATTTTTGATTCCAGATGGAAAAAGTTGTTCGTCAATGAGACCTTCATGTACGAGCTTATTGCGTACCTTATAGCAGGAAGTTACAAATTCACTCGGATATGAAATCCCCTTTTCAGGGAAATAGCCATATTCTTTGCCATCAAGATGAGTCTTAACAAGTTCTTCTACTGCTTCAGTAATAGTCTGTTTTTTCAAATCTTGCGATAGGCGTTCTGAGATTAATTTTTTTCCAATATCAGAAATTGTGTCTGAATTCATGACAAATTGTTTAAGCTGATCTATTACATCACGTATATTTTTAGATAATTTCTTTCTTTTAACAAGACTCTCTATTGCCGTTATTAATGTAAGAAACTGAGCACTTGCAGAATACTCATAGTATGAATTACCGTAAAGCTCTAAAGCTAGTCTTTGCTTGCTACTGAGTTTAGGATTTAAGTTCATGATAGAATCTAATTCATCTCTAAAGATCTCAATGGATCTTGATGCTAAATAAGTCGCACTTTTAAAACCAAGATTTAGAACTATTGCGTCAGTTGGAACTACATCTACTTTACTTACTTTAACACCTATTCTCCATTTTACTCCAACCATTAATAAACAGTCTTTGAGGATATGACTTTCTTTTTGCGCTTCATCTTTATCCTCAAATTTGCCTACAGTTATTGCAAATTCATTAATCTTGTCTAAAGATTCTTTTTTTAGGCTTTCAAAAGATAAGAATTTACCAGTCAAGAAATTGAACTTTTGACAATCTAAATTATTCTCAAATATATTTGGACTATCAGTATGAAAAACAATACAGATTTTATACATTCTTATCCTCTTAGGCTATTTTAGTTTTTACCTATTCTTAAATGATTAAATAAAGAATAATTTTATTATCTAATGTTTTTCGTTTAAAAATCGAACTGATGCTTATCATTATTACTTCAGTTGAGGATTATGATATTTTATCAATTCGTCACCCCATAGATGCAAGCCATATTTTTTCATATTCAAATCTCTAAGCTTTTTAAACTCTGGTGAGATTGGGCTTAAATGCCCCAGCTTGTCAAAAGTCTCCTTCCCAGAATCGTTTTCACACATAAAAAGCAGACCCAAATAAGCTTTTTGTATGGTTTTATTCTGACGAAGAAACCAATTTTTTTCAGCAATATTTACATCGAACCTTGCTTGAAGTACAACAAACTTGACAAAATCTTTTTCCCTAAAAAATAGTTCATCTTCGATATAGCGTTCTATCTCACTACGGTTGTCTTCACCAAAAAGCTTAGCGATAAAATCAAACATGAAGTATACCTACTTGATTCAAAAACTAGATATTTCCTTTATTTTATTACAAAATCTTTAACAATACTACGGACAAATTGGGGCAGAGATGGAGCCGTAGTTACAAAGTTTGTGGAAATTAGGGTGTAATTTAATTGAAGTAAGGTCTAAATCTAACAGGGAAATAAAGCGTTCAAGGAGATGGCGATTGAAAGCTGAGCGTTT
>CALRWX020000177.1:0-3166 GCA_943371975.1 Pseudanabaena sp. UWO311
ACTCCCAATTTCGGCACACAGATCGTTTTGTCGCATGCTGTGATTCGCTTTTTACTCTCTGACACTGGAATTCGCATCCTTGTCGTTTTTTGACAAACTTAAACTGCGTTAGGATCTGGAACAAATCTTAAAATTTTTTTAGCGATAAGCTTTGAAATTCAAATGCTATAGATCCTAATAAATTAGTGATCGCTGTATCATCAAAAAAGCTATTATGATGATTTTTAGATCATCAAACATGACTAGTGCTAAAGCTATCCTGTCAGCGCGATATCGATTGAGATCCTCGACTTTTTCTATGCGATTAAAAGGGGTTTGCAAATTCACACAAAAAGTCGAGGAACTGGATACACATTGTGATTTTGTTGAGATTTGGCGATCGCCCCTAATTTCCTGAAAACTAAAACAGCAACTACACCAAACTCGTCTTAAGGAGCGATCGCTGAAAAGTTAATCTCAACCTTTTGATTGAGAGTGCCAGCAATTTTCTGTAACATTGACAGCGAATGCCCACTATAATCAGCATCCTCAAGCAAGAGCGATCGCCGATTGCTTAGTACCAACGCGATCGCTGTTAAAATAAGCACATGGAAAGCAGTGATATACAGTTTTAACTAAAGGTGAAACCATGACCGCTACAGCCATTAAACCCATAACATTAGAAGAATTTCTAGAGCTATCAGAGACAAAACCTGCTTCAGAATTTATTGATGGACAAATCATCCAGAAACCTATGCCCCAAGGAGAACATAGTCTATTACAAGGTGCGCTTTGTGAAAGCGTCAATCAGGTTGCCAAATCTCAAAAAGTTGCGATCGCTTTTCCAGAATTACGATGTGTTTTTGGTGGTAGAGCGATAGTTCCAGACATCGCAGTATTTCGATGGGAACGCATCCCCAGACTAGCATCAGGACGAGTTGCAAACCGTTTTGAAATCTATCCCGATTGGGCAATTGAAATTCTCTCTCCCGATCAGAGATACAAACATGTATTAGGGAAACTATTACATTGTGCTAAATATGGCTCAGAGATCGGATGGTTAATTGATGCCGAAGACGAGAATATTTTGGTTGTAGATAGCGATCGCCGCGTAATCGAACTAAAAGATAGCGATCGATTACCTGTTCTCAATGGGATTGATTTAGAACTAACAGTTCAACAGGTATTTAGCTTGCTGAGTTTGTAAGAATTGTATCCATCTCAACTCAAAAAACACCCTAACCACTCAATCAAGAAATGCACCTGCTTATCCCCAGGCAGTAGAGCCAGACTCGTGATTTTGATTTTCCCCTTCTCGAAAGAGAACCGATAATAGAACTCAATCGGGATCTTCGCATGAAGTAACTCCCAAAGCGAATCCGTAAGCTTCGAGTCCAGAAACAGATCGCGCCCATCCTCTGAAGCATAAATGCGAAACACCCCAACCTTCCGCGCCACCAACTTCAGTTCCATAACCCTGATCAATACCTGCGTTTCTTCAGGCAAAGCCCCATACTAACCCTCCTAAACCCCAGCCAACTTGAGAATCTCCTCCTTCGACTTCACCTTTGCTAAGGTCAAATAAGCATTAATCTTCGTCAGCCTCGTACCAGCGATCGCTATAGCTATGACATTGTTCGGGTTCATCAATTTAGGCGCACGGGTAGATTTAGATTAACTGGAAAAACTTCAAAACTAAATCCTTTGCGGCTCCATTGTTTGGATTCCTTTACTTCTGCATAGCCTAATCTTGCTAGAGACTCGGCAAGTAATTTAACCGATTGCGAATCGCCGATATTGAGATAGATGCTATGTTTTTGGAAGGATTGCGTGGATGGTAGATGGGTCTATAGCGCGTTAATGGTTGTAGCGATCGCTAGATTATGCTGTGGTTTGGTAAGCAGTCCTGCTAATATCTCAATTCTTGTCCAAGTGGTTTCTAAATCGATTTGGGCTGATTCGCAGGGAAATGTATCAAGGGGTTATAGATAGACTCGCCATGACATTGACTGGAGTTGTAAAGCCCATCGGGTGGCTTCTTCAACTGTGGCGGTGACGATGAGTAATGGTTTGTTTTGTTGTTGGCATAGGTGGGTGCTAATCAGTCCCTTGCCTAAACGGGATAGTCCTGATAGGGATATGCTTTTGGCTGTTGTCAGTTTCTCGCCTATTTTTGTGGCGATCGGCGATCGGGCTATGTTCTCTAGGACTGCTGTGAAGGTCATGGGTTGGGACTAAGGGTTCTCTATTCTAGTTAAAATACAATCCCTTCATAGAGAAGCTCGATTGCAAACTCAAAATATGAGGCTATTTTGTTAGTTTCCCAAATATAAATTTTCATTCCTTAACTAGATTGAACGCCTCAATCTTGCCGGCTTTATGACTATTGCAAATTGGACAAGCTAACCAAAGATTCGCCTCTTCACTGCTGCCACCCTTAGAAACAGGAATGATATGCTCAATCTCTAGACGAGCCATGACTAACTTTTGAGGACTAAGGCAATAGCCACATCGGTTCTTAGCCATACTGCGAACATTGCGATCGATCTCAACTGAAATATAAGGACGACTCATGAGACAGCATTCAAAGCAGGGATTAATCCGCGCATTACCGCAACCTGCACTGCCTTAGCTTTCCGTACCGAACCATGACGATAAACCTGCATTAACTCATTCAGCTTCTTAACTTCCTGTGCATTAAGCAATCCTTCACTATTTCGAGCTTGTAAATCACTAAAAATTCTTTGCTGCTGTCCACTCATTTGCAAATTACAAAGAGCCAGAACCTGTTCATCAGGCAAAGTATCTATGGGAATCTTATTAATAGTGCGATCAATCCATTCAATCAGCATTTCTTCAACCCCCTGACGATTGAGCGCAGCAATTTCCTTAACTTTTTTTGCCAAAGGTTCGGGAAGTTCTAAAGCGATCGACTCAGACATATTGCCTCTAGCCTCGTTGAAAAGATTGAAATGTAACAGATTAAATTACAGTATAACTGCTCTGCTTATCAAGACGGCTTTTGAGGACTAGGCTTAATATAGCAAATTTCAGTCTAGTGAGGTACAGTAGCAGGAATGAGTAAACCAAGAGAGAAAATCTGAACTAGAAAGACTATTAAAAGCATCTTCAAGAGAATTGAGCAAATCAGGATAATTTCTTGCACCAATAGACCGCAAAATACTCT